>NZ_JAVRMB020000413.1:0-4321 GCF_031844845.1 Endozoicomonas sp. | reverse complement strand
GCTGCTCGATGCCAGCCTGTCAGCCTCCAAAGCCTTCTTCCTGACCCGCAATCTGGATAATGTTCTGGAAGCGATGCTCTACGAAGGCACCCCGATGCTGAAAGCGGGCAGCGTGGTGGTCAAGCCGGACAGCAAGGGTTTGCTGGACGTTCTCCATCCGGTGGCCAAACGCAGTGAGCTGGAAGTCTGGGAAACCTGGGCAGGCAGTCTCCGTGCCGAACGGATCATAACCGAAGACAAGGCCGCCAGAACCAGAGGCAATCAGCTATTGGCACAGGGCCAGGCATTAAAAGAGACGCTGGATGCCGTCGCACCGGACGAGTATCCCGGTGGTCGTACCCGCTGGAACCGGGATAGGAAGCAGGTCAACAAAGACCTGAAAGAGGGCAAGCTGCTCAGTCAGCAGAACCGGGGAAACCTCTACGACGACCAGAAAATCAAGACTATCCAGAACTGGGTCAACACCCAGCCGCAACTGAAGCAGCGGTTTCAACAGGTAAAGGACGACTATCAGGCCCATAACAAAGACCTGCTGGACTTTCTCACCGATGCCGGTCTGATTGACCGGGAACTGCGCAAGGTATGGGAAACCGACGACTACCTTCCGTTCCACCGGGTTCACGATCTGGAAGCGAAGGAACAGACCGGAGGCCAGACGAAGCGGGGGCTCTCTGGCCAGAAGTCCGGTATTCAGCAACTGAAAGGTGGCGTGGAGAAGATCAGCCCGTTGGAGGCGATGCACCGCAACACCCGTTCCATGCTGGATGCGGCGTTCAAGAACATCGCCCAGCAGCGCATTATCGAGGACGGGCTGGCCGTGGGGGCCGTGGAAGAAATCAACACGGCAATCCGTGTGTCCGATGACGATGTCATCAGCAAACTGCAAGAAATGGAGCAGGACACCAACCTGACCCCGGACCAGATGAAACGCTGGAAAATCCTGATGGCCAAGTATTCGGTATTGGGCGAAGGGACCACCAGTGTCTCGGTGAACGGCAAGCTGAAGACCTACCTGGTCAATGACCCGTTGCTGCTGGCTTCCATTCAGGACTTGGGCGCACCCACTCACAGCACCCTGATGAAACTGGTGGGCATCCCCCGCAAGGTACTGACCAAAGGGGTTACTGCCCTACCCGGCTTTATGTTCCGCAACATCATTAAGGACACCATTTCCACAGCAGTGCATATCGCTCCGGAGGTGAATGGCAAACCGTTGTCGCTCAACCCGCTGGCTGGTGCAGTGCGGGGATTCCGCCAATCACTGAAGAACGACAAGACTCGCTGGGCCATGATGCTGGGTGGCGGCAGTGGCGGTGGCTACTACAACATCACATCGGACAATATCCGCAAGAAGCTGTCGCCGGAGGAACAGAAGAAAATCATCAATCGTCCCGGGCAACTGTGGAACCTGTGGGAGAAGTTAGGCTCCCGCTTTGAGAACTCCAACCGACTGCACGTTTACGAACAGACCATCAAACAGGGAGGCTCACCGGCAGAGGCCGCTTATCAGGCCATGGACGTACTCAACTTTACCCGTAGTGGGCAGTGGCCGATTATCCAGTTTATGGTGCAAAGCCTGCCGTTCTTTAACAGTATGTTGCAGGGGGTGAACCGGATGTGGAGGGGCATCAAGCCCGGTGATAAGTGGGATATGCAGTCGTTCTCATGGCCGGTCATAGCCCGAGGGCTGATGTACGGGCTGGCCGCTTGGGCATTGATGCGTCACTACGAAGACGACGAGCGTTATAAAAAGCTGAAAAACCATGAAAAGCTGGGGTATCACCACTTCTGGATCGGTGAGGGGGAAGACGGCCATTTCCAGATACCCAAGCCCTTTGAAGTGGGGGCGATCTTTGCCACCCTGCCGGAGATCATCACCCAGAGCCTCGATGGCAATGAGGATATGAAGTGGACCAAGGATATGCTGTACGGTCTGGTGATGAACACCTTTGCCCTTGACCCGATTCCCCAGTTAATCAAACCGATCTGGGAAGTGTCCGAAAACCGGGATCGCTTTCGGGACAAGCCCATTATCCCCATGCGCCTGCAAAACCTGAAGCCCGAAGCCCAGTATGACCCCTACACCAGTGACACTCTGAAAGAGCTGGCTCAACTCCTGCCGGAAGGCGCACCTGACTGGATGCGTTCCCCCAAGAAACTGGAACACCTGTTAAAGGGCTATTTCGGTTCCATAGGCCGCTACGTGTTGATGGGGGCCGATGCCATGACCCGTGAAGCAACCGGTGCCGCCGAGCGCCCATCCCTGCGCAAGCGGGATATGCCTTTAGTAGGGAGTTTTGTCCAGGACGGTGTGGCCGGAAGCAATCGCTACACCGATGAGTTCCACGATATGAATAAGGACGTGACTGAGATAGCCGCATCCATCAAACGGTATCAGGAGTCTGGTGAAACTGACCGGGCGAAATCGCTAGAGCTGTCATCGGCGGCGAAACTGCGCAACAAAAAGGGTCTCCAGAAAGCCAGCCGGCAGATCAGCAAGCTGAGAAAGGAAGTCAGGCGGGTGATGGAAGACAAGCTGATGAGCAGTGACACCAAACGCCAGCGAGTGGATGACCTGAACCGGAAGATCAGCCAGACCTCAGCAGAGGCGGTGAACCGGCACCAGCAGACCAGGCATATTATTTCAGAGTAAAAACAGTAGGTTATCTGAAATTATTTTTCTGTTGTGGATAACCTGTTTTCGGGAATTTTAGAATAATCTCATCTACACTATTCCCAATCTGGGATAAATATATATAATTCCCGTCTCGGGAACTTTGAGCTAACATGAAAGTCATAGGTATAGAAAAACTCGAAAAGTTCTCAAAAAAACATGCCAGTGCCAAGCCTGCCCTTGACGCGTGGCGTGAGGAAGCGAATGCTGCAAACTGGACGAGCTTTCATGATATTAAGGAGCGATATCGAAGTGCCGACCATATTGCAAATAAAAAGGTGATCTTCAATATCAAAGGTAATGACTACCGTTTAGTCGTTCAGGTGCGCTATCGAAATGGTCTGGTTGTTATCGAATGGGTTGGCACTCATGCGGAGTATGATAAACAAAATTTCAGGAGGTGAATGATGTCTGTGATCAAAGTCATTAAGACAGCGGAAGATCATGCGGATGCCATGGAACGCCTGATGAATCTTATGGATGTCGATCCGGCTGAAGGCTCAGTTGAAGATAATGAATTAGAAGTGCTGGCCGTTCTTATCGAGCAGTATGAATCAGAGCAATTCCCGACTGATTTACCTGATCCTATTGAGGCCATCAAGTTCCGTATGGATCAACAGGGACTGACTCAAAAAGATATGAAGCCTTTTTTGGGTTCTGCCAGTAAAACTTCTGAGGTATTGAATGGCAAGCGCCCGTTGAGCCTGTTAATGATTCGCAAGCTGCACAAGGGGCTGGAAATACCCGCAGATGTTCTTATTCAGGAAAAGGGTGCCTTGTTACCGGGCACTAACGGTATGGTCTGGAATCAATTCCCCCTTGCTGAGATGAAAAAAAGAGGATGTTTTTCGGACTTTTCAGGCTCACTTCACGAACTCAAGGCTTACGCGGAAGAAAATTTACGACGGTTTTTGAGCAGTGTTCGTTCTGACTATATCAAGCCTGCACTGTGTCGAACTTCTGCACACTATGTTACCGATAAGGAAGTGGATCAATACGCTCTACTCGCCTGGCAGATCCGGGTTTTGCAGAAAGCCGAAAAAATAAAGACGGCTGGCGGTTATGAACATAACGCCATTACACCGGAAGCGATGAAAGAGTTGGCAAGGATCAGCTGGTCAGAACAAGGACCAAAAGTTGCCCGGGAGTTTTTGTCTGTTCTGGGCATCAAGCTGGTGACTGAGCCGCATTTTGAAAAAACCTATCTGGATGGTGCCGCCATGCTGGACTCATCCGGACAACCGGTCATCGGCCTGACTCTGCGACATGACCGACTGGATAATTTCTGGTTCACACTCTTGCATGAAGTTGCGCATATTGCACTTCATCTCAACACAGATTCAATGACCTTTTTTGATGACATCGACTCATCTCAAAAAGATGATATTGAACATGAAGCGGACAGGGCGGCGGCAGAAGCACTGATTGATCAGTCAGTCTGGTCAACAGCGATGGTGCGGAAAAGTCTGAATGAGAGAGACTGCGCAACGCTCGCGAAAGATTTAAAAATTCATCCAGCAATTGTTGCTGGCCGGCTACGTCATGAGAATAAAAACTACAGTCTTCTTTCTAATATGATTGGAAACAAGATGGTTCGGCATCATTTCCAGTGATGCCGAACCGTCATCATCTGTTCAGTCGGCTCAA
>NZ_JAVRMB020000412.1:0-3322 GCF_031844845.1 Endozoicomonas sp. | reverse complement strand
ATAAATATCCTCAATCCGGTCACGAATAGCACTTGGCATTAGCATCATACCAACGGTTTTGAAGCCCTTACAGTAATGCCAGGAAAGGCTGAGCAATTTCATCATGCGCAAGGCCAGATGATTGCCATCTCTGTCGACAACTCCCTGGAGTTCCCTCAAATGATGGGCATTGCAAAGAACATGCACTGCCGCATAAGTAAAGTAGGGTTTCCAATGGTCATGAACCAGCACTCCGGCAAAAGTAAGCAGAATGCCCATGGCATCCATTGCCTTACAACCCCGTTTTTCAGACAGGTAAGAGTGTCCATTGCTCATCCCGCATGATGTGTAGCCAATGAAGGGAGCCTTTGGCCTCATTAAAGTGGACCCCACTGTCAAGACAATAAAACACAGAAATTAAGTTAAGTCCTGGCAGTGGTTGTAAGACTAACATGCAAAGTGAATTGCTTGAGGCGTCTTGTAATTGAGCGACTGGTGTAGACGCTCGGTATTGTAAAACTCAAAGTATTCATCCAGCCCGGAATGAAGCTCAGGCACTGTCTGAAATTCATGTGTATACAGCCATTCGTATTTCACTGAACGTCATAGCCTTTCAATAAAAATGTTATCCAAAGCTCGACCTTTGCCATCCATACTGATACGAATTTCTCGTTTCTGCAAAGGGGCCAGGAACTCTTGACTGGTGAACTGACAGCCTTGATCCGTGTTGAAAATATCAGGCTGACCATGCTCCAAAGCACTGTTCAACGCATGAATACAAAAGTCAGCATCCAGTGTATTGGACAATTGCCAGCTAATTACGTAGCGGCTATACCAGTCGATAATCGCAACCAGGTACATGAACCCCTGAGGCATGGGGCAGTATGTAATATCAGTACTCCAGACCTGGTTAGGCCTGACAATCGCCACGCCTCGGAGTAGATATGGGTACACTTTATGCGCTTTGTTACGCAGGCTGGTACCGGGCTTTGGTGCCACTGCTTGAATGCCCATTAGCCTCATAAGCCGTTGTATGCGCTTCCTGTTCACGAGATACTCCTGTCCATTGAGCCATGCGGTTATCTTGCGGCTGCCGTAAAAGGGCGTCCGTGTGTACTGTTCGTCAATCAGCCGCATCAGGTGCAGATTCTCCAGACTTTCCTGTGCGGGTGAAGCCTGGTAATACCAGCTTGACCTGTTCAACCCAAGCAACTCACACTGACGCTGCACGCTCAGCTCTGGGTGACCCGGTTCAATGCACATCCGCTTGTCGTTAATTGACATTGCCAGATTTTTTTTTCAACCAGTCAAGCTCCATTTTCAGGCGACCGATCTCTTGGTACAATGGGGCTGTCAACGCTTCCGGATCAATATCAGGTCTCGTTCGTCCAAAGACTTCAGAAACCCCCTTGAGCAGCTGTCGTTTCCATTGGCTGATCTGAACCGCTGCTATTTCATGCTCACTGGCCATCTGGTTGATGGTCTTGTCACCTTTATAGGCCTCAAGTGCAACTTGAGCTTTAAACTCTGGTAAGTGTCGTTTTCTTTTGGCTGCCATGATGCCCTCCTGAAGGGTCATGTTACAGCCAGGAAACTTAACTTATCTACTTGTCCACTTTATGGGGTCCACTATATCATCAGTAATTCCCGGCGAATATACGACAATGGATTCTAACAATAATCAAATCCGTGCTTAAAAATAAGAACAAACAACCCCAAGCACCTTTATCCTAAATTCAGAAGTTAAAAGTTTCGGCTAAACTGTAACCCCTCTAATACAGAGGGATTCAGGATGGTTTTAGCTCCCAAACCAATTCACCCTAAGGGTGAGTCGAAAGAGCTCGGCAAACCGCTGTCATCTGCCACCATTGAGGTAGATACATTTGAAGGGAAGATTCACGTCGAGTGGGAACCGGGCGCATCGGTAACCCCAATGGGACAGTTAGCTTTTTTTATTCAGTTTCTAAAAACCGGCTGTCGGTTTGAACCTTGGGTTAATGATTGTCCGTTAGTTTATACAAGCAATAACGCTCCTGGAAAAGTTGATGTTCTGGGTTCTTTTCTTCTCTCGATACTGTCAGGTCATAAGCGTTATGCTCATATTGCAACGTTAACAGGTGATGGTGTTAATTCTAAATTACTGGGCATGAAGAAAGTTGTCAGTGATGATTCTGCCCGTCGAGGACTTCTTAAAATTGATGAAGAAGAAGGCGTTGAATGGTTACAGAATCACCTGCAACAATGCTACGAACCTTTATTAAGAATTCCGTGGATAATGGATGTCGATGTGACAATAAAAACAATCTACGGTAATCAGGAATGGGCTGTCGTAGGTTATAATCCACATAAACACGGTCGGCCTTCTCACACCTATCATACTTACATGATGGCTAATTTAAAGTTGATTCTTGAAGTCGAGGTTCAACCAGGTAATCAGGGGAATAGCGCCCATTCATTACCGGGGTTAATGAGTTTATTAAAACGCCTTCCAAAAGAATGCTGGCCTGAATTTGTACGGGGTGATTGTGATTGGGGCAGCGATCGGGTAATGACAGAACTTGAACAAATCGGATGTGATTATCTGTTCAAAATAAAGAAGACCGTAAACGTCAAGAAAGCCATACATCATGCACACTGTAGCGGAGGCTGAACTCGGTATGACAAGCACTGGGAAGGCAAGGAATCCACATTAAAACTGTCTGTATGGACAAAATAAAGGCGCATTATTATTGTCCGGAGAAGGCTTCCAAAAAATGACGTTTTATTATTGGAGCACGATAGTAAAAAAGGTCAGAAGGAACTCGGCTTTGTTGAATGCCCGGAAAACATAAAGCTCTTTGAATACTCGGTATTAGTAACAACTCTTGATAATGATGTTGTTTCAGTTATTGATCATTATCGAGACCGTGCTGATTGCGAGAACAATTTTGATGAAATTAAAAACCAGTGGGGCTGGGGAGGTTATACCACTCAAGATTTAAAGCGATGCCGCTTCATCTCAAGAATGGTTGCCTTAATATATAATTGGTGGACGCTTTTTGTCAGATTAAGTAATCCAGACTCGCATAAAGAATCAATAACAAGCCGTCCGTTATTAATGAGTGCAATTGGTAAGCTGACCGAAAGTGGCCGTCAGAAAACTATAAGCATTACCAGTCAACACAATTTAATGAAAAAAATACAAGAAATGCAGACGAATCTGTGTGGTTTTTTTGATTCAATTAAAACGATTGCGCCGCAGTTAACTCCACTTGACGTATGGTGTCGTATATTAACACGAGCGGTATCAAAATTTTTAATAAATGGGCAAATTATTGCCCCATTACCGGTAATCAATACCAGT
>NZ_JAVRMB020000411.1:0-2828 GCF_031844845.1 Endozoicomonas sp. | reverse complement strand
GAAATAAGTGGTTTGAGCTTGTCTGCTGGAATGGTGGTGCTGGTTTCGATAGAGGTGACGATTCCGACCATTTGTCTATGCCCAAAAGGAACCAGAACTCTGGCGCCCGGCTGAATAGACTGAGCGGGATGTGAGTCATTTGGCAGGTAGTCAAACAGCTGTCTCAGAGGTGAAGGAATGGCAACCCGGACGAACCTGCTGGCATGCTGCTGAGTATCGGAGGTGTTCGCCGGTTTGTTGTTCATTCAAATGCCGTCATGGTGTTCCTTTTGGCGAAATGATACAGGAAGTGGCTGGTGGCTTGTACTGAGAAACGGCTGAGGTCTCCCTGGTCAGAGCGTAAATAGCTTCAGTTCGATAGTGCCGTATCTGCCCTGAAGTCCTGTACGTTGTACGAACATAAGTCTATTTTCCTCGGGGATAAACTCTGGTATTATCCCGCCTCTTTACTATCTCGGCTATTATGCTGAGGTGGATACCGTTTGCGGTGCCTGTCTCCAGAGCTTTTTAGAAAGGCTCTCATAGAAAGTCAGGTGGCGGCATACACCAGTTCGAGGAAGCTCAAATGAAGCAGGATATCCATCCTAACTACGAAGACATTACTGTTAGCTGCAGCTGCGGTAACAAGATTCAAACTCGCTCTACCCTGTGCAAAGATCTGGGTATTGAAGTTTGCTCCAAGTGCCACCCATTCTACACCGGCACTCAGAAGGTAATGGATACCGGCGGCCGTATCGAGCGCTTCAACAAGCGTTTCGGCAAGCTTGGTGGCGGCAGCAAGTAATCGAGCTGATAGCTTGAATACCGAAAGGCTTAAAAAGGCGATTACTTTTGTAATCGCCTTTTTTGTTGTTGTTTTATTTTCCTGATTGAACTTGTTCCCCTTATTTTCATCCTATATTCTGGGTTTTCTTATAACTTCCTCCCCTATATCAGTAAAAAATCATGGAAATGAAGCAAGCAGCTCTTGATTATCACGCTCTTCCAAAACCAGGAAAGATTTCGATTGAAATTACCAAGCCAGCAGAAACGGCCATGGATCTTTCGCTGGCCTACAGCCCGGGGGTTGCGGAGCCGGTACGGGCAATCGCGGCAAATCCTGAGGATGCTTATCGATATACCGGTAAGGGTAATCTGGTGGCGGTGATTAGTAATGGTTCTGCAATACTGGGGTTGGGAAACCTTGGGGCACTGGCCAGTAAACCGGTTATGGAAGGCAAGGCTCTGCTGTTTAAGCGCTTTGCCGGTGTCGATTCAATTGATATTGAGGTTGAATCGGAAAGTCCCCAGGCATTTATTGATACGGTAAAACGTATTGCCTGCACCTTTGGTGGTATTAATCTCGAAGATATTAAAGCGCCAGAATGTTTTGAAATTGAGCGTCGGTTGATCGAGGCCTGTGATATTCCGGTCTTTCACGATGATCAACACGGCACGGCCATTGTTACGGCTGCAGCGATGCTCAATGCCCTTGAGATTGCCGGAAAGAATATTGAAGATGCGCGGCTGGTTTGTCTCGGAGCCGGTTCTGCAGCGATTGCCTGTGTCAAGCTGCTGATCAGCTGTGGCTTCATGGCTGAAAATATCCTGATGCTGGATAGCAAGGGCGTGATTCACTCAGAGCGAAACGACCTGAATCAGTACAAGGCAATTTTTGCAGTAGAGACCAGCTGTCGTACACTGGACGATGCTATTGATGGGGCTGATGCGTTTCTGGGGGTTTCTGGCCCTGATCTGGTTTCTCCCAGGCAGCTTGAGAAAATGGCCGGAAATCCCATTGTTTTTGCCTGCGCCAATCCAGACCCGGAAATTCGCCCTGAACTGGCCAGAGAAGCTCGTCCGGATGTCATTATGGCCACTGGCCGTTCAGATTATCCCAACCAGGTTAATAATGTGCTGGGCTTCCCCTTTATTTTCAGGGGCGCTCTCGATGTGCGCGCTTCACGTATTAATGAAGAGATGAAGATTGCGGCCGTTGATGCCATCCGTGAGCTGGCGAAAGAGCCGGTACCTGAAGAGGTGATGAATGCCTATGGTGGGGATGAGTTAAGCTTTGGTCCCAACTACATTATCCCCAAGCCTATGGATGTTCGCCTGCTGGGCAGGGTGTCGGCTGCTGTTGCCCGGGCTGCGGTAGACTCTGGAGTAGCCAGGCTAGAGTATCCAGCTCATTACCCATTAGCGTCCGTATCGGATGTCTGATTACAAGCTTATTTCTTCATAGCTTCAGGATGTTAAAAGCTAAAATATGTCAGCCTGAACTGTCTGACATGTTTTAGATTTTCCTTGCTGTTTGTTCAATGCTTGAAGGTAATTCCCTAAGGAACGGACCTTAAATAACTTACCCATTTCAACAAACGTTGCCCGTTACCCGAAAAAGCTAAAGCCCCTTGTTCTTTTGCGGGCAGCGGGCAACGACCTTTTACAAGCATCAGTAAAAGGCGGATCTTATTTCGGGACAAATCCTAAGGATTTGTAATTAAATAACATCCTAAATAGGAAAATTCTGGCTCTTTTGAAAAATGAGTGGGTAGATATTTCTCCACTGTCATTCCGTACAGGGATTGTACGGAATCCACCAGGCAGGGATAGCCAGCTGGCAGAGCGTTCACATCCCTGTGAAATAGATCCTGTACAATCCCTGTACAGGATGACAGTGGGCGGGGAATATCACTGTCATTGTGTACATGGACTGTACACAATCCATCCGGCAGGGAATGCCAGCCATCAAGCTACACCTCCCTGTGAATGGATCCTGTACAATCCCTGTACAGGATGACAGTGGGCGGGGAGTATCACTGTCATTGTGCACATGAACGGTACACAAT
>NZ_JAVRMB020000410.1:0-11079 GCF_031844845.1 Endozoicomonas sp. | reverse complement strand
TTCCCACGCTCTGCGTGGGAATGCATAGCCAACCACAGGAATCGTGTCTGTGGTTGGGTCCTGGCGCTACCACGCAGAGCGTGGGAGCGAGGAGGGTTTTGCGACAACCGCCTTCGCGAGGATGACGGTCGGGGGGGGGGGGTGCCCTTTTGCAACACTCTCGCAGGCGGGAAGGACGGCAGTGGTATAAATTGGCATTTAATACCTTTTTCAACAACCTCGAAAGTCAGGTACACATTCCTTCTATCTAAGTAGAAGTCAATTATCGTACAATCCGGCAGCAATTTATTGACCAATAAAAGGCAGTAACAATGATCTATGCCTATGGCGCTCAGGAAAACCAATTTTTCATTGACCGGGTTACCCCAGACTTCCCTCCGGCCAAGGGCACTATATGGTTAGAAGCCACTGAACCGGATAGTGATGAGCACCATTGGTTGACCACTCATTTCCCCGGATGGTTGCCTGAAGAAGAAGAACTGGGTGAAATCGAGATTTCTTCCCGCTACTTTGAGACAGAAAGCGGCATTCATATCCGCTCTCTTTTTCCTCATCGTGCAGGACATGAACTGAGAAATGTCAACGTCGCCTTTAACCTCAGGCCGGACAAGCTGATTACTCTTCAGGACGAACCCACCGGCCTGTTCAGGCTGATGCGAAAACACCTGAAAACACAGCATCTAAAAGCCACCACGCCCCTGGATGTGGTTATTGCACTGTTTGATACCAAGGTTGAATACCTGGCAGATACACTGGAAGAAGTGTACGAGGATCTGGAAGAAGTTAGCCAGAATGCGCTTTCAGAGCAGCATAAGGATGTTGATGAGCAACTACGAACCATCACGCTCCAGGAAGACCTGAATGGTAAGGTTAGGTTGAACCTGCTGGATACCCAGCGCTCCCTTCGCTACCTGATACGTGCATGCAACCATATACTCAATGATGAACAGAGAGACACTATTCGGGATATGCTCCGGGATATTGAGTCCCTGACACCCCATACCGGCTTCCTGTTTGAGAAAATCAATTTCCTGATGGGATCCACCATGGGGTATATCAATCTCGAGCAGAACAACATCATCAAGATTTTCTCGGTGGCCGCAGTGATGTTTCTGCCGCCCACATTAATCGCCAGCATTTACGGGATGAACTTTAAAGTCATGCCGGAGCTTTCCGTTGAGTATGGCTACCCTCTCGCCCTGGGACTGATGCTATTAAGTTCCCTGGTGACTTTTCTGTTCTTTAAACGAAAAGGCTGGCTATAAGTAAAGACCGCTGCCCGTCGCCCGCTGCCCGAAAACCCGGGGTCGCTTGCGCTTTTACGGGAAGCGGGAAGCGGTTGTTCAGGTTATACGCCGTTAATTATCATGAAAATAGCATCCGGATCTTGTGACAGGCACTATAATCATCCTACCTCAAACTGAATACTACTGAGGCGGTTTCACCATGACTATACCTAACACTGTCCACGCCTTTCTCCGCGAGAAAGGCGTCCCATACCAGACGGTCAACCACTCCCCCAGCAAAAGTTCCCTGCAGAGTGCCATCTCTGCCCAGGTACCGCTGCATAAGCTGGCCAAGGCAGTGATTCTCAGAGACGCTGACAAACACTACCTGATGGCCATTATCCCCGCCGCCAACCGTGTCCAGATTCACCAGTTGAACCAGGTCACCAACGCCAGCTTCCACCTGGCCACGGAAGCGGAGGTCTATCAGCAATTTCAGGACTGCAAACCCGGTGCTGTCCCGCCCATTGGCCAACCCTATCAGATGGATATGATGTGGGATGACCGGCTGGCCAACTCCCCGGATATTTATCTGGAAGCCGGCGATCATGAAACGCTGATCCACCTGCTACAGGAGAACTTTCAACAGCTGATCAGTGGCATGCCCCATCACGACCTCTGCTCAATGCCAGCAAAAGATCAGTAAACACTGTCAGGAGTGTCATTAAGGACGTATTTGCTGGCCTGTTCATGTTTCGTCGAAGGTCAGTTTCCGAAGGATACCCAATGGGCATAAAAGCCGACTCGTGACCCAGCCGCATGCACTTATCAAGACCTGGAGTTATCGGATGTTCAGTTGTCGGCTCCCCTGAACGGGGAACCGACCTGCCGACCGCCCTGTCGCGATCCAGCCCCGACAGGCGCTCAACTACCACTTTTTTATATAGCGTCCATACTGATAACTGGCAATTTAATCCAGAAACCCGAAATCACAAGGGTTACTCCACTGAATAAAAAAGGAGCAGGTCCCGGTAAAACACCCAATAATCAGGGATCCTGAACGCTGAAAGTATGAAGCAGAGACTGAGTTTACCGAATATTATTGGTATGGGGTTTATGGCTTTTGCCATGTTTCTCGGCGCAGGAAACCTGATTTTCCCCCCTATGGTAGGACAGCTGGCTGGCGAGGACATGTGGTACGCAGCTGCCGGCTTTTTGATAACCGGTGTAGGCCTGCCGTTACTGGGTATTATTTCAATCTCCAGGGTCGGTGGAGGATTTAATGAGATCAGCCAGGAGATGCCCAGGGGGCTGATCGTTGCCCTGGGAACCTGTATATACCTTATTATTGGCCCATTCTACGCGGTACCCAGAACAGCCCTGGTATCCTATGAAATCGGTCTCTCACCTTTTCTGCCGGAACACAGCGCGCTTAGCCAGCTCATTTTCAGTCTGATTTTCTTCAGCATATCCTGGTACCTTTCCATCCGCCCCGGCAAGCTTCTGGAATCCGTGGGCAAGCTGATCACTCCTGCACTGATTGTCTTACTGGTTATTCTTGGCCTGTCCCCGATTATTTCACCCCTTGGGATTCCCGGAAGTGCCATGGGGACATATACGGAAGCCCCTTTTATCAAGGGCTTTCTTGAAGGCTATATGACCATGGATGCACTGGCGGCATTGATGTTTGGCGTTGTTATCATCACCAACCTGAAATCCCACGGTATTAAAGATAAAGCCAGCCTGTTTCACTACAGCATCACCACCGGGATTATTGCCGCTATAGGCCTGACTCTTGTTTACCTTTCTCTATTCTACCTTGGAGCGACCAGCCGGGATGTGGCTCCAGCCCCCGGCAATGGCGGACAAATTCTGACCATCTATGCCGAAACGCTGTTTGGCACAACCGGTATTGCCCTGCTGGCAGCCGTCGTGACCCTGGCCTGTCTTACTACTGCCATTGGCTGCATTACTGCCGCCAGTGAATACTTTGACGAGATGTTTGAACAAATCAGTTATCGAAACATCGTCACCGTCATCAGTATTATCTGTGTTTTCTTTGCCAATATGGGACTGAATGAGATTATTGACCTTTTCATCCCGGTTCTGCTGATTCTATATCCTATATCCATCGCATTAATTTTCCTGGGTCTGATCAGAGACTGGCTACCTAACCCGGTATTAACCTACCGGACGACCCTGACGATCACCTTTTTTCTCAGCATCATTGATGTGCTGAGAATCAAAGATTACGCAGGGCTGTTGCCGTTCCTGCAACCTTTCAGTCTTATTCCCGGCTATGAAAACCACATGCTCTGGCTACTCCCTTCAGTTGCCGTATTATCAATCACTATTATGCTCGGCTTTATCATCAGGCCAGCGTCGAACTGCCAGCTTCCATAAGGGAAGCTGCAATTAAGAATATACCCTCGTCATTCCCGCTACACACCGTCATTCCCGCGCAAGAGGCTGTCGCAAAACCCACCAGGATCCTCGTTCCCACGCTCTGCGTGGGAATGCATAGCCAACCACAGGAATCGTGCCTGTGGTTGGGTCCTGGCGCTACCACGCAGGACCCACAGGGCCTAAAAGCGTGGGAGCGAGGAGGGTTTTGCGACAACCGCCTTCGCGAGGATGACGGTCGGGGGGGGTTGCCCTTTTGCGACACCCTCCTTCGCGGGAAAGACGGAGGGGGGTAGAAATCGGCATTTTCAACCTTTGCGACAGCCTCCTGCGCGGGAAAGACGGCAGTGGTATAAATCAGCATTTAAGACCTTTTGCGACAACCTCTTTAGCTAATAAAACCCGGGCTAATAAAAGAAGTAAAACAATGCAATTACGAACCATGGGGTTCGCCTTTATAGCCCTGATCATTGGATCAGCGCTCTCGGGCTGCAACAAAACAGAAAAAGTCAGCTATGAAAGTGGTGAAGAACGACCCGGTGGCCAAACCTCAGTCTCGATTTCCGGACGAAACGCCTTTTCACTGCCATCCGCCAATATGGCTGTCAGTCGTCGTTTGGATTTCAGCGTTGGCAACAGCTTTTTCCGTAATCCATGGGTAGCAGCTCCGGCCAGCACTACGGCCAGAGATGGACTGGGCCCTCTCTTTAATACCAATGGCTGTCAAAACTGTCATATCAAGGATGGTCGGGGACATGCACCGGAAGATGGGGATCTGAACCGTATTTCCATGTTAGTCCGACTCAGTATTCCACCCAGCTCTTCCGATCAGAAATTATTACCCCATCAGGGCGTTATTCCTCACCCGGTTTATGGAGACCAACTGCAGGATTTTGCACTTCCCGGAGGTATTGCTGAAGGGCGTGTGCGGGTCAACTATGAATATTATGACGTTAAATTTCAGGACGGGGAAACGGTTGAGTTAAGAAAACCGGTTATTTCTGTTGAAGAACCTGGTTACGGCCCACTTTCATCCAGTGACTATGGCCAAATAATGATGTCTGCACGGATAGCTCCCCCCATGATCGGCCTTGGCCTGTTGGAAGCTATTTCTGAAGATGATCTTCTGGCCAATGAAGATATTGACGACAAAAACAGTGATGGAATTTCCGGCAAGGCTAACCGTGTCTGGGATGTTGAAAAAGAGAAGACAGCTGTTGGTCGCTTTGGCTGGAAAGCAGGTCAGCCGACGCTTAAGCAGCAAAATTCAGCCGCTTTTAATGGCGATATGGGGCTGACTAGTAGCCTGTTTATGGATGAAAACTGCACGCTTTCACAAAAACGCTGTATCAGGCAAATGGCCGGGGAGCATCCGGAAGTTTCTGACAATATTCTGGATAAGGTCACCTTCTATAGCCAGAACCTTGCAGTTCCTGTCAGAACCAATGCCAAAGATAAGACTGTCCTGGCCGGAAAGCAGCTGTTTTACGACGCAGGCTGTATTGCCTGCCATACCCCATCATTTACCATTGGCTCTGAAGCGGCAAAAGAACAGGCAAACCAGAAGATCTGGCCCTACACCGATCTGCTATTACACGACATGGGAGAGGGGCTTGCCGACCATCGACCAGAGTTCCTGGCCAATGGCCGGGAATGGCGTACACCACCATTATGGGGCATCGGTCATTCTCAGGTTATTGATAAATCCGCAGGTTTTCTTCACGATGGCCGGGCAAGAACACTAATAGAAGCTATTCTCTGGCATGACGGTGAAGCAGCCCAATCCAAACAACAAGTACTGGCAATGAGTGCCAAAGAGCGTAAAGCGTTGATTCGCTTCGTAGAATCCTTATGAAGAAGTACCTTAAACTGATTGTTCTTTCTCTGAGCCTGACCGGGTGTGACCAGTTTCCCCCTCAACTGGATTTATCCCGATCGCCCATGACGATCCTCCTGGAAGATCAGATTCAACCTCGCTATACCAGCCTGGTATCTGAAGCATCCAACCTTAGAAACCTTGTTTCGGAGTTTTGCCTGAACCCCGATAACAAAAATTTTGGCCTGTTACAGCAGCAATGGCGCACCACGATGTTGAGCTGGCAATCGGCCGAAGCGGTCAGCCAGTTGATGCTGGAAGAAAATATGGATGGCTGGCGTTTTCAGTTCTGGCCTGACAAAAAGAATTTAACCGGAAGAAAAGTTGAAGAGCGGCTTAAAAATAAAGAACCCATTCCCCTGCTTTCCGACAGTGTGATTCTTCAGGGACTCTCCGCCTCGGAATATCTCCTTTTTGATGCAAAAGCCACTAATTCATTAGCACTAAAGAAAACAGAGTACTGTCAGTTTCTGATGGAAAACACAGAGGCGTTGCTGGCTAACAGTATGGAATTACAACAGGACTGGGAAAAGTCTGGCCGTTTTTATAAAAAACTGATGGCGATGGAACCTGGTAAAAATGCGCTGAATCTTAATGGCTGGGTACTGAATAGCCTTGATACCCAGACAGCACGACTGAAAAAAGAACTGGCTTTGCCGCTGGGTAAAAGCCGTATCAATCTGTTTATGGCCGAGTCCTGGCGCAGCCGACAGTCTCTGGAAAATATTCGTACCGTTCTGGCCGCCTTTGATGAACTGGTTGCCCTGGCAATAGAACAATCAGCTAATCCAGAACAAGCGACTATCTGGCAGAACATTGTCCTGGAGTTGGACAATCTTTCATTATCCATGCAAAGCCTGCCTTCCGACTTTACCACTGCTATCGAACAGGGCAGAACAAAAGATTTGCAGCAGTTGCAAGAACAAATCCACTCACTGAGCACACAAATTGTAAAAACAGCTGGCCAGCTTGAGGTTCCCCTTGGGTTCAACTCCAGCGATGGTGATTAAGGCAAATGCATCGGCGTACATTTATAAAAAGCTCACTGGCACTGGCTGGTGTCAGCCTGATTGGTACCGGATGCTCATCCACTGCCAATCAGGTTTTAATCAGTGCCGCCAGGGATTCTTCCGGTAATGACAGTATTCGGTTAACCGACCCTTATAAAGGTCAATGTACCGTTATTCCTGTTTCCCAAAGGCTCCATGATGTCAGCCTTCGTCCGGGTAGCAATGAAGTTGTCGTTTTTGAGCGACGGCCAGGTTACCAGCTCTATGTCATCAATTTCCAAAGTGCTCAAATCACTCAAACGATCCATACAACAGCGGAAAGGCATTTATACGGTCACGGTATTTTCAGCCCTGATGGTAAGCTGCTATACACAACAGAGAACAACCTCAAATTACTGAATGGTGTTATTGGTATTTATGATGCCGAACAGGGTTACCGACGCGTTGGAGAATGGCTTCTGCCCGGCTCCGGCCCCCACGAAATCAAAATGATGCCAGATGGTGAAACCCTGGTGGTTGCAATGGGTGGAATCCAAACCCATCCAGACTCTGGAAGAAAAACGCTCAACCCGGACACCTTACAACCATCACTGATTTACCTGAACCGCTATTCCGGTGAAATTATTGATCAACAGTCTTTTATTGATCCCCACCTGAGCATACGACACCTGGATATCGCCAGGGATGGAACCGTGGCTATTGGCATGCAATATCAGGGCAGCAATGATGAAGCCTTACCTCTGGTGGCCACCCACAACCCGGGTCGGCCAATTAAAGCCATTGATGCACTGCCAGAACAGTGGCTCGCACTTAATGGCTATATTGCCAGTGTTGCAGTGCTCTCAAAAGCTGACACCATTGCCGTTACTTCTCCCAGGGGAAACCGTATTGCCCTGATACAGAAATCCACTGGACATCTTAAGTCTTTTATCTATCAGCGGGATTGTGCCGGTATAGCACCACTTGCATCAAACCGGCTGGCGGTAAGTAATGGTCTGGGTGAGATTCAGATACTGGAATGTTTTCAGGGGCAGGCAAAGACGGTTCACGAGGTTAAACACACTGACTGCCAGTGGGACAACCATATGTTAAGAATATAAATACCCTCAAAGGGGTAATAAAACCTGCCTGGGTGCAATTAAAAGTGTTCCCCGGTTGCTGTCATCCTGTACAGGGATTGTACAGGATCCATACACAGGGAAGTGACTGTCGATGGTTGGCTATCCCTGCCAGATGGATTGTGTACAATCCCTGTACACAATGACAGCTCCGTAACACTTGTAATTACACCTAACCTGCCTGAAAAAATACTATTGTTAAAAGCTACCCTTCAGGCTTGAGAAGAACTTTCGATAAAAACTCGTAATACCAACAATTAATTCAGTAGACTAATAAAACCATTCAAACACCCGCCATTGTCGTTTGCCAGGGAAAGGCAGTAAACCCATGCGCAGTTTGGCACTGTAACCATGGTTGTACAATAAAGGGAAAATAATGAACAGGAACGTTCTATTTCGAAAAACACTGCTGGGCAGTGCAGTGGTGGCTGTATTAAATACTTACTCTGCGGGTGCTGTGGCAGTGGACTGTCCTGCCCCCGCTGTAGTCAATGGTAAGAACACCGTGGCTGTGATGGCCGGCACCAGTTGTGACAGCATCACCGTTAGCGTTGATGGCCAGGTCACCGATATTGAGGTGGGGGGCACCGTTAGCGGCGATATTACTATTAGTGCTTCACAGGACTATCTCAAGATTGGTGGCGGCGGTGGGGCAGGGGCAAAAACAGCCTCTGGCAATATCAGCAACAGTGGCACACTAAATGATGGCTCAGTGCCTGAAGTCGATGCTAATGATGATGACAATGGCGATGGCAATGTCAATGACGATGACAATTTACCCAATGTCGGCCTCCATATTGAAGGAACCACTGTAGGTGGCACGATATCCAATACCCAAAACGGAAACATCACTGCCTTTGATAGTGGTATAGAAATCCGCGATGCTGACGTAAAAAACGTTACCAATAGCGGGAACATTGTCACCAATGGGTGGGACAGTTCAGCAATTCGTGCTGTAGGTAGCACCAGCACCATTATCGGTAATGTGCTCAACGAGGGTGAGATTAATTCGGAAGGGGACGGTATCACCCTAGGCGGCCTTGAAGCAGGCGGCACCATGACTGGCAATATCGAAAACTCTGGCAACATCACCAGCTTCTACAACACTGTCTATATAGGAGGTGGTACTGTACTGAACGGCAATATAGTAAACTCAGGCAACATCTTTGGTCTTGGTGACAGTTCTAACGGTATTTTGGTTGAAGACAGCAGTGTCAGCGGTGATATTACCAATAGTGGTGACATTAATGCCAACGTTGGTATCCTGCTTACGATTTACTCCGATGCAACCTCGGTTAGAAATATTATCAATAGCGATTCCGGCCTGATCATAGGTGATGCCTACGGTATTGTCATTGATAGCTCAACAACAAACAGTATTGTCAACTCAGGCTTAATCAGTGCCAACCTGGAGAATGGCGTTCACATAACCAACGGCGGTACAGTCACTAACGGGATTCACAACAGCTACGAGATCTTCGCCAGAACCCATGCTATCTCTATCAGCGCTGGCTCGACCATTGGCACCAGCACATTTAATGGTGCCAGCGATGAGACCGCTATTTTTAACTCCGCTAATGGCCATATCTCTGGCCAGACATCCGGTATCCGAGTTTTTGATGGGGCTACGATCACAACTAACGACAGTTCCACGGCCATTATCAACGAAGGGCTTATTGATGGTTATTTCGGTATCATTATTGATGGCCTGACTGCCGACACCGGCATTGTCAACCGGGGATCCATCAAGTCCAATAATCCCGGTGATCTCGTCATTTCCGGTGTGGATTTCACTGATATTCCGAACAATCCACTCTCCCATGCCATTTATTCTGTTGAAGCCGGTCACACACTAACGGTCACCAATGCGGCTGGCGGAACCATTGAGGGCAGGGTTGCCGGTCCAAGCCTGGCACTCAGCAATAGCGGCACGTTCAGAACCCTGCCCGGCTCCGATATCAAATCCTATGAAGGTTCCGGTACGCTGGTGGCTGTACTCAAGGAGGATATGCAACCTTATAGTGGTACCGGAATACCAGATAGTGCTGTGCTTACGGCAGATACCATCTCCTTCAGTTCAGGTGCCCGAATCCTGGTGGATAACCTCATTACCTTCGGCGAGAATGAGAGCAACAATTATGTCATCGCTTATGAAGACGCTGATGACGGCAACATTGCGGGTGATACCGGAATCACAGTGGATAGTACTTCAGCAATGCTTGATGTGCAGCTGGTTAATGATCCAGCCAATCCTGACAAGATTATTATCAGGGTTTCATCAGAATCCGCAGGCAACATAATTGCCCAATTGGGTGCCCCTTTGGGAACTCAGCTCATGATCAACGAGTTCCTGGAGTTCGTGCTCCCCGGTCTGGATGAGAATCACCCTTTTACCCAGATTATCCAGGAGGCGATCGACGCCAGTGATACATCAATACTGGCACTGTCAGAAGCCCTTGAACCAGAAACCTCGGGCAGCAACACAGCCGGGGCCACGATTACCCAGTCCGCCTCGTTTGGCAGCGTTTCCACCCGTACCAGCTCGTCACGCACCGGTACCAACTCCGGTGACCTGTTTCAGGACGGCGGGGTCTGGGCCCAGTACCTGCACAGTAAAGGTAAACAGGATCACCGGGACGAATCCGATGGTTTTGACTCCCGCCTGAATGGCATCACCTTTGGTGCCGATGGCGATATCAACGACCACTGGACCCTTGGGGTTGCCCTCACCGCTGCCGACGTCACTACCTCCAGCAGTACCACGGGATCAAGCAGCATAACGGACACCACCAGCTACATTGGTACCCTCTATGGCAGCTGGCAAAACAGTGACCGCTTTGTGGATATTATGGCCAGCGCCGGTCTCAGCAAAAATGAAACCGAACAAGTGGAGATCTTTGGGCTGACCACATCAGAGTACGATGCCAAACAACTGGGCTTTCGTCTGGTTACCGGCCAGGACTTCTGGCTGGATAGTCAGGCGATGGTATTGCAACCAAACCTGTCGTTCAATTACGGCCGGATTGATATAGAGGCCTATCAAGAGGTTGTGCAATCCTTATCCCTGCCAAGCTCTCTTGAAAAACAACGTTACGAAGTGGTTGAGCTGGGGGCAGGCATTACTGCCATGAAATCCTTTGAGCTGGATCGCGGCATACTGGATGTCAGTCTCTCCCTGAATGTGTACCATGATTTTGCTGCCGATCAAGTGCAGGTCAAAAGCAGTTTTATAACCAGCAATGGTAACGAGACTGCGCCTACCACACATATTGGCGAAGAACCGGAAAAAACCACCTGGCAGGCAGGCCTCGGTCTCAACTACCAGATCAGCAATACGCTGAGCGCATCGGTCAACTATGACCACACCTGGAAGTCCACCTTTGCTGCTGACAGTGCCAGCATCAAACTACGATATGACTTCTGAGGCGAGTTGAACTTTCGCTGCC
>NZ_JAVRMB020000409.1:0-18405 GCF_031844845.1 Endozoicomonas sp. | reverse complement strand
AAAGGTCACTTGAACGCTGACCGCATCGGCATCGACACCACTCAGGACGGTGCTGACACTTCCCTGTTCTGTGGCGTTGGTTACCTTGTCCGTCGCAGCGACGGTCAGGTCAAAGTTGTTGTCCACATCGGCGCTGGTATCAAGCGTGAATGTTATTGATGCACTTTCAGAAACATTGCCCGCCACGTCGGTCTGCCGGACAGCTACGGTGTTCTCGCCTTCCTCTGCCGCAAAGCTTTCCTGCCAGGTCTTGCCCCCGTCCGTGCTGTACTCAACCGTCGCACCTTTTTCCACACCAATAATATCCAGGGTGGAATCGGACGTAATCAGGTCACCTTCGTAATAAGTATCATTCTCCAGACGGATAATCGGCGCAGACGGGGCAACGGAATCAATGTCAGCTACCCGGCTACTTCTTTCAATGCCATCATTTCCAAACGGGGTTCCTTCCTCCGAACCCTCAAACCCCGCCCCGGGGTCTCCCTGAATCCCACTCAGATCAAGTATGGTCTGCGTACCAAACCCGGCATTATCTGTAGAGGCGCCATCATCAGGGACACCCGCCGCAGGAGCAGACAATAACTCAGTAGGGTCAGCACCCGCCAAAATGGCTTGTTGAACTTCAGAAAATTCAGCTTCTGTTTCTAAAAGGACATCTTCCGATTGAGAGTCTGCAAAAAAAGAAAGAAGATCAGTCTCTATACCACCGCTCAATTCCAGAAGCTGGCCATTCACCAGATCAATATGGATAACACCATCAGCACCGGTAACAATCATTTCATTCTTGAAAATGGTGTCGCCAATTTTCAGTAGACGTCGACTGCCATCTGGACTTATGGCTTCAACCTGTCCCACTGCATAGTGGATTTTGCCTGCTGATTTACTGCTAACCACTTCTGAGATAACGTCCATGTAAAGCTCCCTGATATGATTTTTACGGGTGAATCCCACCCATCATGATTTGATTGTAATTCTGTTTTTTTAAAAGCTTCAGCGCTCGCTGAATGCCAATTGTTTTGCTCGAAGTACCGGTTTTAGAAGGTATTCAAGCAGTGTCTTTTTACCGGTCAGGATATCAACGGTGGCCACCATACCCACGATTACAGGTCGGCTATTATCACCCTCATCCCCCAGATAACCCTGATCCGTTTTAATCCTTGCCAGGTAGTAACTTTCTTCTTTTTCATCAGTAATGGTGTCTGCACTGATGTGTGTCACCACACCCTCGATTCCACCATGAATGGTAAAGTCATAAGCGGTAAATCGAACGGTGGCCTTCTGCCCCGGATGCAGAAAACCAATATCCTGTGGCCGAATTTTCACTTCAACTTCAAGGGTGTCGTCTACGGGTATTAACTCCATCATGGTCATGCCCGGCTGCACCACGCCACCTTCGGTGTTCACCAGCACCTGCTTAACAATACCTTTCATTGGCGCCCTCACACGGGTTCGCTCCACCTGATCACTGACCGCCGTTTCTTTCGCAGATAGTTCATTCAGCAATGCCAGCGTCTCATTCAACTCTACCCGGTCTTTATTGATAAAATTCAGCCGGGTTTCACTAATGCGCTGACGAATTTCCTGTTGCTGTGCGAATATCCGTTCAAGGCTTTTCTCGGAAATCAGTTTTTCACCCCGGGTATCACTGACCTGTCGTTCTAAACGCAGTACTTCGACCCGGGATACGGCCCCTTCTTCAGCCAGCTCTCTGGCCAGGGTTAACTCTTCATCCAGAAAGGCAAAGCGTCTGGCCAGCATGGCTCTTTGCGCTTTGGTTTCTGAAATCTGTTTTTCCTGCTGGTTTAACTGCTGCTGATAAATTCCGATACTGCTGGCCAGTTCCAACTGTCGATTTTTAAACAGCTCATTCTCCCTCATGGCAAGTTCAGGAACTTCGGTTAGCAGGGTTTCCGATATGATCGGCTCAGTGCCTTCTATTTCAGCCAACAGGCGTGCTTTTCTGACTTGCAGGGCATTCCGGTTGGCCTGCTGCCCCTGTCGGGTGGCAGAGAACCGGGTGTCGTCCATTACCATCAGCACCTGACCCTGCTCAACCAGATCACCTTCCGATACCAGAATACCTTCTACAATCCCGCCTTCCATATTCTGAACATTCTGAACCTGACTGGAGGGAATTACCTTGCCATCTCCCCGGGTGATTTCATCCAGCTCACACCATGCAGCCCAGATAACAAATGTGAATAGAGTGAGCGCAGTCACCATCAATAAAGGACGACTGCCTTTTGTTATGCTACTGATTTCAGCCTTACTGGCTTCATGCCAGTTCGTGTGCTGTTCTCCGGAGGCTGGTTGATCCGCTAACGGCGTTTCCATATCAGGCTCTTACCTCCGCTTTCTGCTGATAGCCGGCTTTTGGCTGAGCTTTGAGAATATCCCGTGCATTGCCACTGACGCTGACCTTGCCCTGATCCAGAACAACAATGTTGTCCATCACATCCAACAGCGTCATTTTGTGAGTCACCAGAATAATGGTCTGGTCTTTAAGCTGTTGCAGTAGCTGGCGAAAGCGGGCTTCTGCCTGGGAGTCCATGGCACTGGTGGGCTCATCCAGAATCAATGCTTTGGGGCCGGTAACAAGGGCTCTCGCCAAACCAACCGCCTGCGCCTGACCACCCGACAGATGTCGTCCTCCCTCTCCCACCATAAAATCAAGACCGGCGCTGCCCGCCTGAACCATGCCAGATAACCCAGACTGTTCCAGAGCCTGCAATATATCGCTGTCACTAATACCTTCCCGATGCATGGTGATATTGTCACGCAATGAACCATTAAACAGCTCGGTGTGTTGTCCCACATAACCCACATGCTGGCGAAGCCAGACCGGGTCAATCTGCCGAAGGTCGATACCATCAATACTGATATGCCCTTTCGCCGGTTCCCAGAGCCCCATCAATAACTGCAGTAATGTGCTTTTGCCTGACCCCATACGACCAAGAATGGCCGTTTTAGTACCTGCCGGAATCTGCAGGCTGATGTCACTGAGCAGGTCCGGTCCGTCGGCATAAGCAAACGACACCTGATTAACAGACCAGCTTCCCCCGAAAGGTTCGGGCCTCAGCAACTGCCGACCTTCCGGATACTCCTGAGGTAAATTCATTATGTGACCGGTATGATCCAGCGCCTGTACAGCTTTCTCATATTGATTGAGCAGGCCAATCACCTGGGAAACCGGTGCAGCGCAACGGCCGGAAATCATCATGATGGCAATCAATCCACCCATAGAGAGATCGCCGGTACTGATCAGGTACACACCGGCAATCACCAGGGCAACGGTGTTTAGCTGTAACAGAAAGGTCGTGACCTGGCCGGTCAGTGTTTGTAGCTGCCGTATCTTCAGGGAAGTATCCGCCACCTCCCGGTTCAATACACTCCACTGTTTCTGGTTCTGTTGTTCAACGTTACAGGCTTTCACCGATACCAGCCCCAGCAACAGCTCCATCAGAAAGTTCTGCCGTCTGGCAGACACGCTCTGCTGTGCGGCGATGACTTTCTGAAGAGGCCGATTTAATGCCCAGGCCACCAGCAAAGACAGACTGATGCATGCCACAGGAATTAATGCCAGCCAGCCCCCAAGCCAGACCACCAGCGCCAGAAATAAAACCACAAAAGGGAGGTCAATAAAGGCCATGACTGTGGTGGAGGTGATAAACGACCGGATGCTGTCAAATTCAGCCAGCTGGTTCATCAGGTTGCCGGCGCTGCCCGGGCGAGCAGCCAGCTTCAGTCCAAGCAGCCGGTCAATCAGTCTGGAAGACAGCGTCATATCAACCTGACGTCCGGCCAGATCGATATACCGGGAACGGATCAAACGAAGAATTGATTCGAAAATAAAGGCCAGCGTGACGCCAGTAGCCAGCATCCACAGGGTTTCAAAAGCCTGATTGGGAACAACTCTGTCGTATACATTCATCACAAACAGAGGTGAAACCAGGGCAAATAAATTGACCAGAAAGCTCGCTAACAGTACATCTCGATAGACTCGCCAATAGGGAAGCAGCGCATCCGAAAACCAGGAGTACTGATGAGGTTGTTGATGGTTATTCTTGGCTGGATCGTTTGGTAAAAGCACAGGATATTCTTTTAATTAATAAAGCAAATCAGCTTTATTTGGTTATCCTTAACCATATCCTGCTCAACACAAACATAAATCAGGTGTTGTACAACAACAGTTTCCATTCATGGCTAACTGAGATAATAAGATAAATTCATACGTAAAATGTGAATTAATGCACACTTGTAACATCGTATAGGTATTATTACCACACCCGCTCACTTAATTCCTGCTTTACCGAAGGAATTAAGGTTATTGAAGTAACCGGTACTTTTCCCTGGAAGAAGAAATACTCACCAATAATGGATATACAATATGAACAATAAGAAGTATGCGTTGATCACGGGAGCCACCAGTGGCATCGGTATACCTACAGCCCTGGAAGTTGCCAGCAAAGGTTTACACACAACGCTGATCTGCCGTAGCCAGGAAAAAGGTGAGCAGCTGAAACGACAAATTGTCGAGAAAACTGGCAACAAAGATGTCGATATCATTCTTGCGGATCTTAAGTCACTGAAGCAGGTAAGCGATGCCAGTCAACATTATCTCAACTCAGGCAAGCCTCTACATCTGCTTATCAATAATGCCGGGGTTATTAATACCACCCATGAAACGACAGAGGATGGCTACGAAGCCATGTTTGCCGTTAACTACCTGAGTGTTTTTTTGCTGACAACAAAACTGCTGCCATTACTGAAAAGCACCGGTAATCAGCAAGAGAAAAAGAGCCGGATTGTTAACGTCAGCTCTGAAGGCTATAGAATGGCCAGATTCATCGACTTCGAAAACATCAATGCCGAAAAAGGATTTAAAACCTTTCCAGCTTATGGTCATTCCAAACTGGCGTTGATGCTCTTTAACCTTGAGCTGGCTGAGCAACTATCCAACCACCCGGTGAACACCTATGCCGTTCACCCAGGGGCCGTAAATACCAATCTTGGCGCTGGCGATAATACCGTCTTGAGCCGCTTTTTATTTCCCATGTTCCGCCCTTTTTTCAAGACACCGGAGCAGGGAGCAGCGACCACATTGCATGCGGCATTTGAACCCACCGCAGATGGTCAGAATGGTTTTTACTTTGCTAACTGTAAAGTAAGAAAAATCAGAAAACAGGCTATGGATAACGCCCAGGCGAAAACATTATGGAGCTGGTCCGACAATCGTTTAGCTGACTTTTATAATTAACGAGTGGTCCCGGATTATGACGGACGTGGTCAGAACTCCATTATCAACCCTGCAGCCACCTCTTCTTCAAGTGGACCAATCACTTCTACTGCAGGGGGACAGTGGTTAAAGATTTCGTGACAGCTCATATCAATGGCTTGTCCGGCGAGCTTACCAGTTACACTGATTAACCCGTTTAGTCTGTCGTTTGCACCTTGTTAGTATTCATACCAAGAGCAATGCAATTTCCTACAAGTACAACAACAACACCCACCAAACTCAGTGTTGTCCATTGATAGCCTTCAAACATGGTGGCAATAAACAGTGCAATAATGGGGTAAATAAGATCCACATAAGCAGTACGGTCAGCACCAATACGGCCAATTAATGCGACATAAGAGGTCATGGCAAGTATCGAGCCGAACAGCGCAAGATATAAGAGAGAAAACACATACGGTTTACTCCATTGAAATGAAGGTAGTTTGCCCAGCGAAAGCGCAAATACTGCGGTAAACAGAGAACTGTACATCATCGCCATCATAACAACCGGTAATAATGGTAACCGGCTCTGTTTATTAATTTCACAAATCAGACTGCCAATTGAAAAGAAAATACAACCAATAAAAGCCATTAAAATGCCTTTCATTAAGTTGCTCGTTAAAGCGGTAGCCAGTTCTGGAAGAAAGACCATCACTACCCCAAGAGAACCAATCAGGCCACCAACCACTACCGGCATACGAACCGGGTTACCTAACCAGAAGTGCCCAATAATGACGTTAAGATAAAGCATACTGGTGCAAACCAGGGCAGACTGGGCGCTGTTAATATAGAGTTCACTCAGATACACCAGCCAATAAGAAATACCGCAGAAGCAAACACCCTGCACAAATATTCTGAGGTGTTGCCGGGGAGTGAATTGAATGGGTGCCCGCCGCAAGAAGCAAACCGCCATTAAGATAAGCCCGGCCAGAAGAAAGCGATAACTGATTGACCATAGCGGGTCGACATCACCCAATTGAAAGGTGATGGCATACCAGGTTGAGCCCCAGACAAAGGAACACAGGCTGAAAAGCAGAACATTCTGCATTGTGTCTCACCTATAAAAGCAAGAGTCATACATTGCAAAATAGCCTTAAACCATCAGACAACACCTGTTTTTTTGCTGGATTAAAAGGTGCGCCTCAAGTATTCAGGTCAGGAAGAGACAAAAAAGTGGGTAATGAAAATTGTGGCACGTTTTTTTAGCAATCCTCCGCCCACGGCATCTCAGGCAGAGCATTAAGATTAGTACTGTAACGCGGCTCATTGAATGCAGCCTGATTATTAACCACATCCACCAATTCGACACACAGGGCACAGGCTATGTATTGAATCGCTTCTTCCCGGTCGATACCTTCGAGCATCAGCCGCATCAGAGTTTCCTTCACCCTTGGTGGATTATTCTCTGCCAACTGATTCTCTACTATTTCGATGACGGCTTCACCACCCATCAGGTCCTCATTATCAATCATTCACAAACACCGTATATTCTCAGAAAAGCCTGCATTTTATAGACGACAGGCTTTAAAAGCCCACTATTTAAATAATGAACATAAAATACTGAACAATGTCGTTTATCATGTTGCTTTTGTTAAAGAACAAAGAACTCCAAACCTTTCCCCATGGCTACCGCCAGCCAGTAAGATTGCACTTGCGTCGTCTTTAAATAAAGAGTACGAATGACGGCTTGAACCCTGACAAACAGGAGGAAGCCTGTGTACAAAGTTTACGGAGATGCCCAGTCCGGCAACTGCTACAAGATTAAACTGCTGATGAGCCATCTTGATATTGAAGGCGAGTGGGAACACATCAATATCCTTGGTGGCGGTACCCATACCGATGAATTCCTGACAATGAATCCCAATGGCAAAATTCCTGTAATGGAACTGCCCGATGGGAATTACCTGTGGGAATCCAATGCCATCCTGAACTATTTAGCTGAAGGCTCAGATTATCTTCCAACAGACCCTTTTCTCAGGGCAAAAGTTCTGCAGTGGCAATTTTTCGAGCAATACAGTCACGAGCCTTACATCGCTACCGCCCGATTTATCGTCAAATTCCTTGGCAGACCCAAGAAACATGAGGCGGCGTTGCAGGCAAAAAAAGCCAGTGGCTATAAAGCATTGCAGGTGATGGAAACTCATCTTGAACACAATGACTGGCTGGTTGGCGATCAGATGACCATTGCGGATATCTGCCTGTATGGTTACACCCACATTGCCCCGGAAGGTGGCTACGGCCTGACTGACTTTCCTTTTATCATGGCCTGGATCAAGCGGGTCAGAGAGCATCCAAAGCATGTAAAAATGGGCTGATACTGTTAGACTCCCCGCTCAGCACTTTTTGTATATAACGTTATATAACGCTGAGGTTAAAAATGGGGTTTCTTGACCGGGTTCAGGCTGCCATGGAGAAAAATAATTCTCTACTGTGCGTTGGCCTTGACCCCTCACCCGAGCGCTTTCCTGCATCTATCCAGGCAATGGAAAAGCCCATCTTCGAATTCAATAAAGCCATTATTGATGCAACCGCCGACCTGGTCTGTACCTACAAGCCCCAGGCTGCGTATTACCATGCTTACGGAGCTGAAGATCAGCTGGCTCTGACTATTGACTACATTCGTACCCAATATCCGGATATCCCGGTTATCCTGGACTCCAAGCGTGGCGATATTGGCAGCACCGCAAGCCAGTATGCCATTGAAGCGTTTGAACGCTATCAGGCGGATGCCGTGACTGTGAACCCATACATGGGTATAGACACGATAGAACCATTCTCAAGCTATAAAGATAAAGGCACTGTAGTTCTTTGCCGTACATCCAACCCGGGTGCTGCAGCTATCCAGAACCTTGTTGTCCAGCAAGACTCTCCAAAAGGTTCTCTAAAAGGTTCTCTAAAAGGTTCTCCAAAAGAGAGTGGCGGAAGCGCCATGCTTTATGAAGTGATTGCCAGAATGTGCCAGGAACAGTGGAATACGAACAACAATATTCTGCTGGTCGTGGGTGCTACCAACCCCGCCGAGCTGAAACGCATTCGGGAAATTACCGGAGATATGACTTTCCTGGTGCCGGGGCTGGGTGCCCAGGGTGGTGATGTCGAGGCTACCGTAAAAAATGGCCTGAATAGTGAAGGAAAGGGAATTATTGTCAACTCATCCCGCGGTATTATCTATGCCAGTAGTGGCGATGACTTTGCTGAAGCGGCAAGGCAGGCGGCCATTGAACTGCGGGATCAGGTAAACCGATACCGATAAAAAAATGAACGGCGTCCAGTGAACTACCTGCTCGCCAATAGCTGTGGGTAGTTCGCGGTATGCACAGCCAGCCAGTTAGCTTCAAATTTTGTGAATATATTGGGAACAAATACTATTTAAAGTGGTCTACGATAAATTAATCTTTAAGAGTGTTACAGATTTCTGTATGTCTATATTCATGAGCAATATTCAAACCGGTCAAAATAATGAAATAATAAAACTCGGCCCTCACAATCACTCTGAGGCAAAGGAAGTAGCCCGCGCATTCTTTCACAGTTGCAAAGAAATAGCTGCAAGTCCCAATACTGCTGATATTAAAAATAATGCCCGACAACGTCGAAAAATGTTCCAGGAAAAATGTACAAGAATACGTTCGGTAAAAAAAACAGAAACCATAAATCGCTTATCTACGAAAAACCGGACTCTATTTTCCCAATCAAAAAGCACTCATGACCTTTCGGGCAGCCAGACGCAGAGAAAAATGCCTATTATGGGAGTAAAAATGTTGCAACGGGTGGCTGATAAAGCAGCAAAAAATACTGATAATACTCACTTTAATAGCACAGGCAGTGAGCTTATGGTTGATAATCCTATGATGGGCGCTGTTGAAGATAAAAGTGGAATCCCTAGTTTAGGAGCTTCAGATGAGGGTTTGACCACAAAAATGGGGCAATTTAGCTTGTCTGAGAAGGTTTCCACTAATAACGTAAACAGCGCCCCTATGATGCTTGAGCTTGATAGCGCCATAGCTTTCTTGCAAGCAATGATTAAAGACATGAAAGCTCATCCAATCAGGCAGGGGCAGGCTCATTCTGCCTGAAAAAACCTTTCACTGGCTTCCTGTAATACCGGTTACAAACCTCTTACATTACAGTTCTGGCCTTGCAGAACGGGAGTTGCTATAACGTTCCCAAGTTATGAAATATGGATCTGGAAATATGTCTAGTCTGGAAAATCTACTCGAAAACAACAACCGGTGGTCCAAGTCCATTCGTGAAGACAAACCTGACTTCTTTGAAAAACTGTCAAAACAGCAGGCACCAAAATATCTCTGGATAGGCTGTTCAGACAGCCGGGTACCCGCCAACGAAATCGTGGATCTTCTCCCTGGCGAGCTGTTTGTTCACCGGAATGTTGCCAATGTGGTGGTGCATACCGATCTGAACTGCCTGTCCGTTATTCAGTACGCTGTTGACTGCCTCAAGGTTGAACACATTATCGTGACAGGGCACTACGGTTGTGGTGGTGTACGTGAGGCGATGAACAACACCAAGCTCGGGCTGATCGACAACTGGCTGAGACATGTTCAGGATGTTAAGAAAAAACACACTGAGCTGCTTAATAATGCGGGTAATGACGATGAGCAGTTCCAGAGAATGTGTGAACTGAATGTTCTGGAGCAGGTACTGAATGTGTGTCAGACCACCATTGTTCAGGATGCCTGGGATCGTGGCCAGAGCCTGACCGTACATAGCTGGGTTTATGGCTTGAAAGACGGTCTCGTTAGAGATCTTGCCCTGAGTGTTACCTCTAACGACGATATTGAGGCAAAGTATTCGGTTGCACTGGATAGTATTGCCCAGAAATCCAGCTAATTGCTAACTCTTCCGGCTCTATTGACGTAGTCAACAGAACCTGCCCCCACGTTACCGCTCACAATGTCTATACTTCCATCCGTTCACACAGATGGAAGTATGGTTTTATGTTAATTGCCTGCCGCAGAGCTTCTCTCCTTCTATCGGGATTTTTGATTTCCGGTGCTGTTACCGCAGCCCTGGCCGAAGAATCAATGCAACCCAACGGGTACTGGGTACTTGAGAATAAGGATTCTGAGAAACCCTGTGGGGGGTTAACACTGAATCGTTCGAAAACCTTTTCTCTTCTGGTGTTTGACAGCAACTGTCAGCTTTATCGTGCAGAAGGAGAAATCCGCCAGAAACAAGGTGCATGGGAGCTGAAAAACCATGCAGATCACAGTAATGTTTTTATCCTGACTGAGGACGCTCAAAGGCTGAAACTGGTAGATACCGAGGGACAGGTTATGCTGTTTACATCGGCTTCTGAAGCTGAGCTGGAAGAAGAGTTGAGAACAGCAAAGCAGCAGAAATGCCTTTTGTAAAAAGGCGGGCAGTTAATGAGAACCTGATGGAAGTCGGTGCCTTCTGGCTCGGATGTCCTTCTGGAGCTTGAGCGGCTAATACTTTTAATACATTCTGAATCAGAATAGTTATAGCGTAATAACACTGTAATAAATTACGATACCTTAATTATCTAAAAAAAACAGGGCAAACCGATGAGCAACTCTGATAAATACCCCATACTCATGCGCCTGATGCACTGGCTGGTTGGCCTTCTTATCCTCGGAATTATTAGTGCTGGCTGGTATATGACAGGCCTGGAGGATAGCGTCAGCTATAAGTACGACATCTATCACTGGCACAAATCCTTTGGCATGCTGGTGCTCTTTCTGCTGTTTGCCCGTCTGGTGATTCGCTGGGCCAGCCGTGTTCCACCATTACCAGACACCATGCCCGGTTATCAGAAAAAACTGGGTGTACTGGTACATTGGCTTCTCTACCTGTTTATGTTTCTGGTACCGCTCAGTGGTTTTATGATGTCAAACGCCGGAGGCCGGGATGTACCATTTTTCAACCTGACCATACCGGGTTTTATGGAAAAGAATCCTGAGCTGGCGGGCCGGCTCCATGATATACACGTGGTCATTCCCTATGTTCTGCTGGGTATTGTGGTAGTGCATATACTGGCAGCCCTGAAGCATCGTTATTTTGATAAGCCTGAGCACGACGTTTTGCGCCGGATGCTTTGAGTCTCCGGGATATCTTCTGGAGAGCTACCTTAAACCCAGCTCCCCCTTAACCTGAACTATTTCCCGGCCGGATAAATCCGGGAAATAGTGCTTCCCCGTAATTTTTCTGAACCAATAGCCGTTTTTTTTGTCTCAAATGATAATTTTTAAACTAAACCATTTAATCCCTGGTTAAATCCAGGTATTCAAGGGATAAAACATACTTATGAATAATCACCTCAAAGGAATCTCAGACTTTAATCCCTGCACTGGTATTCTTACAGATCACAAAAATCAAAAACATCCTGCTCATATCAATAAAATAGATAACAGTAATCTGATTACACCCATCCCTTCGAATGATAACCACCAGGAAGTCAACAATGGTTCATTAATTTCACAAAGAACAGCATCACTTCATGTAAATCCTACTAAAATATTCCTGAAGAAATGGCACTACCAACAATCGAATGATGAATTACATTCAGCAGCAATAAATAAAGACTCAACCGCCGAAGAAATTATCAACTTATTAGATAATGCAGACCCGATGTATCAGAACCATGCTGGCAATACATTTATCCACATTATCTGTGAAGATAGAGATTCAACGTTATTAAAAGAGATATTGGGGCATTTACAAAAAATATACAAAGATAAATTAGTTAAAATTCTCGACATAAAAAACAATAAAGATCGAACAGCACTACATATTGCCACACGAAGAAACAGCCGCAATAAAATAATTCTGCTTCTGAAAAACAATGCATCACTTAACATCCCTGATTCTTTAGGTTACACAGCAATCCACTGGGCCTGTACGAAAGACAACAACACCAACGCATTAAATACATTGTTAAAACAAGCAGACATAATGCTTATTCCGGAAGACAAACACAAACTACTGGAACATGAAGATAAAAATGGTAATACGGCGCTGTTTCATGCAGTTGTTTCTGACCAGATTGGTAAGGCAGAAAGTTTATTGAAGCATAATGCCAAGATAGACACCGTCAATCCAAACACCAATGAATCTTTGCTACATATTGCCTGTTTAAACGATAGCGAACGCATGTTACGAACTCTGATAAACTCATCAAACAATCCCGCTCAAGAAAACATAACTCAGGTATCTTCATGTGAGAATGAAGATAGTCAAAAATTCCAGACAGGCATGATGAATCTCTCTTTAAAAAAGGCCAACACTAACCGCCCAGAGTTATCGGAAAGTTCAGTATCGACTTATTCTTTTGAGAGCAATTTACCTCAGAATGAGAAACCAGTCAGTATAAATCTCCCTGAACAACAAAAAAGCAAACGATTCCCGGAGATAATGAAAAAAGATTTCATTCAACTATTAAAAATGACAGACATTGATGGATACACCCCACTACTTTATTCTGTGATCTGTGAAAATCAGGATATAATGAAAGCCTGCCTGAGCTATTATGACTCTGCGGAAATTTATACTGGTGGAGAAACTATTCTTCATCATATATGCCGAATCGGTAACAGCTCTCTACTGAGTACATTCCTTGATTCGTTTTCAGCCAAGGAGATATCAAGGGTTGTTAATTTACCAACCCATGATACAGGTTACTCTGCACTGCTGGATTTTATTGATAGATATCCCGATGATCAACCTAAAGATGCTAACTATTATGAAATCATTAATTTGCTAATGACCCATGGAGCTGAACCGAACAAAGGGGATAGTTCAAACAGAACCTTAAGTTATGTGGTGGCCAGAAAATACCAGTGCTATTACCTTGAACAACAGATTGAAGAGCTTCGTGCTGATATTTCAAGTATGGAAACAGCCATATTCATTCGTGAATTAAAAGTAAAAAATACTAAAATAAATAAGCAGAATATTGAAGGCTTAATCTCGGCTACTGACCATGCTAAGAAGTCTCTTGAAGAATTACTTCAAACAAAAAAAGCTCGCCTGGATTCAATAAAGTCTCTTAAAAAATATTTTGATAAAAAGTATCCCGGGAGAGTTGCCTGGAATAGTGAAACTAAATTTCGGGTTGGCATCCGATTTACAAAAGTCCCTGTTTCTGGTGGTGGTAGTACATATTCATCCAGCCTTTTATCAGAAACTATCGATCTAACTCCTGACACCCATAAACCATTATTTATTGACACAGATTCTCAAAACAGTTCTGACAGTGACTATATGTTCACACTGGAAGATATGCGCAGTGACGACGATAACGACAGTAATTACGTTGAAAGCGATCCTGAAGCAAACCCAAACATTGGCCCTGGCCCTGCCCCAGACAACGATTCGTCCATGGATTATCAGAACCCATGCTACGAAGAAGAGACATTTTCAAAAATGGATTTTATGATTTCAAACACGGTCAAACAACATGATCACTTTACAGATGATGGCAATGAGGCAGATATTGAAGATGAGTAAAACTGTGGGAAAATATCTTTCAGGCCTGCCCTATAGGATTCAATGGTAAACCAAATACGACAGGCCCCATCAGTTGAAACTCATTATCAGCATATAGCTTTATTATTAACCTTCGCTCGCCGTTTTCGCCCGGTTCCAGGCTCGGGTTACCGTACGGACAATCTTTTTGTCCGGAGATTTAACCACAAACAGAGAGTTCAGCAGTGCCTCTGATGGATAGATGCTCGGGTTATTGCGCATCGTTTCATCAACAAAAGGTGTCGCCTTGCGATTCGCATTGGCATAAGAAGCGTAATTACTGATATCCGCAGTTACCTTTGGCTCAAGAATATAATTCATGAACTGTTAAGCACTTTCCTTGATCATTGCGTCTTTTGGCATGGCCAGCAGATCATACCAGAGAGAGGCACCTTCCTTCGGAATGAAGTACTGGATATCGATACCATTCGGGATCCCGGATGCGGCGGCCTGGAACACACCTCCTGAGTACCCCATGGCTACGCAGATTCCTCGCTCCCACGCTCTGCGTGGTAGCTGCCAGGACCCAACCACAGACACGATTCCTGTGGTTGGCTATGCATTCCCACGCAGAGCGTGGGAACGAGGTTCCTGGTGGGTTTTGCGACAGCCTCCTGCGCGAGAAAGACGGAGGGTCAACCTTTTGCGACAACCTCCTTCGCGGGAAAGACGGCAGTGGTAAAACCTCGTTCCCACGCCCGGCGTGGGAATGCATACGGAGCTGGCCGTATGAGGGGAAACCTCTCTTTGCCCGAGTTTCCGGGAGTTTTATGCTGGTTGTTTCATTTGTGGCGGGCTCGGTATGCATTCCCACGGGGGACCGTGGGAACGAGTTCGGAACTCCGCCCCAGACCCGGCGCAAGTGCCTCAGGCTTTTTCGGGCAACGGGCGGCGGGCGGCGGGAAGCGTTTTCTGCCACTGCGCCCCACGTCCTCGCCCTACCGGCTCAAGCAGCTTTTCTGAGCGCATCTGCTGCACCACCTTTTTTACCAGTTCGCGACTGACCGTTGGAATCTGAAGGCAGATATCAGCAATGGAAAAGGCATAACTGCTCTGATCAATGGCTATTCTGACCAGCTGAGATTTTGGTGCCCGACTTCCCTGCCACTGCAGAGCGTGGATCTTACCTTCCAGCTCATCATAAGCACGAATCAGTGTATTCAGGAAAAAATCAATCCATGCCATGGGGTTATGCTGTCCTTCATGCCAGCCTTTTACACTCAGTTGCAATGCCCGTTTATAGGCCTGTTCATGTCGGGCTAATACCCGCTCCAGGCTGATCAGCTGCGCCACCTGATAACCATTAAGCGCCAGCATCATCGCCATGATCAACCAGGCAATTCTGGCGTTGCCATCACTGAAAGGGTGGATACAGAGAAAATCCAATACCACAGCCGGTATCAGTAGAAGGGGCTCCACCTGATGCTGGAGCCCTTCGTGGTAATTAGCAACCAGCTCTTCCATTGCGCCAGCAATCGCTGATGCCGGCATGGTTCGGTATAGAACTCCGATTTTCTGCCCTTTTGTGTCTCTTTCAACAATCTCTTTATTGGTGACCCGCCAGCGACCACCTTCATGGGGAACATGGGCATACAGCATGGCATGAAGCTGTCGGATAAGACTGACAGAGAGCGTCATGTGCTCACCGGGCTCAACCATAATCTCCAAACCATCCCGGTAACCCGCCACTTGTCTTTCGACGGGGGTAGCAGGGCGGTATTCCTTGTGAACCAGCTTACGAACCAACTCTCTGGAAACCACACCTTTTGAAGGAAAAAGGCCATCCAGCCGACTGCTGTATTCCACAGATTCCAGCACAGCCACCTGACGGAGCGTATCCAGAACCTCCGGTTGCTGTCGAATGGTAACTGGCTGACGCCCTTTAAATTCACCCAGTTGTCTGAATAAGCCCAACTGAAAACTGTTAAAAGAATAACCGGATAAATGCTGTAGTGTTTTCATAGTCAAAACGATTAAATAGTAATGGGTATTTATCGGATACAAAGCTGAAAACAAAAACACAGCGATAATTAATACCCAATAATTTCAGAAATTTAGGGGAACTCTAATAATAGGATATTTATTGGTTAATTTTTAGTCAAATCCGTACAAACACCTGCAAGACTCGAAATCAGGGGCTGGAAACAACGAGGGATGATATAGCAAGGGTGTCCCGTTCCCACGGGAACCGAGGGTGTCGCAACAGGGAGAATTAACACCCAACCGTCATCCCCGCGCAGGAGGGTGTCGCAAAACCCTCGTTCCCACGCTCTGCGTGGGAATGCATACGGATCTGCCGCATGTGGAGAAACCTCTCCTTGTCCTAATCTGTGGGGGTTTCAGGCTGGTTATTCACTTGTGGCAAGTACGGTATGCATTCCCACGCAGAGCATGGGAACGAGATTTCCGGAGGCTTTTGCGACAGTCTCGCAGGCGGGAATCCATAGCGGGCAGTGGTTCCCCGCCTTCGTGGGGATGACGATGGTATGGGTATCAGCGCTTAGCTGCACTAGCCGGACTGAATTGTTTTTAGTGTATGGATTATGAAAAGGCAGAAACTATGATCAGGGAATTTTTGCTACCGGAGACTCTTCAGGAGGCTCTGGCCATGAAAGAGCAGCATGGTGATCAGGCTGTCTATATGGCCAGTGGTGCGCGGTTGAATGCTGCCCCGACAAAAACTGAGAAGGCTATTGTCATTAGTCTTTCACGCCTGGGCCTGCAATCCATTAAGCCCTCCGGTGTTGGCTTGGAAGGTGGCTGGGAAATAGGGGCGATGACCACACTGCAGCAGGTCATTGATCATCCAGAACTGCCTGAAGGGTTGCGGGAAGCAGCAGGCCTGATCTTCAGTCGTAATATGCGTAACCAGATTACCCTGGGCGGCGAAATTGCTGCCAATCTGCAAGCCTGTCAGATTGTCCCTGCACTGCTGGCCATGGATGCGGAAGTTGATGTGGTTTCCGATTCAGAAGAAAGCTGTCGTATGATGGTTGAAGCCTGGCAGCAAAGGCCATACGGACTGATCACCAACGTCATTGTTCCAACCACCCTGGGCTGGTGTCGCAGTGAGAAAGTCGGGAAAAGTTGTGCGGGTCTCCCCATTGTCAGTGTCTCGCTGGCGGTGAATATCAAAGATGGAAAACAGCAGTTTGGTATTGCCCTGGCCGGCGTGGCAGATAAAGCCATCCGCCTTCATGACGTTGAAGCCCTGATTACCGGTCAGGCTCTTCAGGATCGGGAAGCGATTGAAGAGGCCGTTGCCAAATCCGTATTCCCTGAAACCGATTTTCTGGGCAGTGCTGACTACAAACGTCATCTCAGTAGCGTTCTGGTGGGACTGTTGGTCGCCGAATTTCAAGAGTTCAACGGGCGGAGTAACTGATTGTGGAAATCGTCTTTAACCTAAATGGCAAACCGAAAACCGTCCAGGCTGAAGCTGGCGAGAATGTTCAGGTATTGCTCAAGCGATTAGGCATGCGTGCCGTCCGTAACAGTGATGATGGTTACGGTTTTGCCGGTTCCGATACTGTTTTACTGGATGGCTGTTCAGTGAATGCTTCGTTGTTGATTGCGGCCCAGCTGGATGGCCGTGAGGTTATGACGCCGGAGTCGCTGAATGAATATGGCAAGCTCAGCCCGGTACAGTCTGCACTGATTGATGCCGGGGTGATCCAGTCCGGTTATAACGATCCGGCCCTGGCGTTATTGATTACCGATCTTTTCAAGCGCAACCCGAACCCATCCAAAGCTGAAGTTACCGATGTAATGTCGTCTATATTTCTGCGGGAAAGTGCTTATCAGCAGGTGTTTGATGCGGTCGATATTGTCCGTCAGCGGATGGTTGATCCGGCATTTGTCTCCAGCAACGTACCCTCCTTTGCGGGTGAAAATCGTCATGTGGGTAAGCCTGGCGGTAAAGTGGATGCTGATCGCTCTATCAAGGCAGAACCCTGCTTTGTAGAAGATTTTGTCGCACCGGATGCCTGTGTCCTGAAGATGCTGCGCAGCCCCCATGCCCATGCTTACATCACCGCCATTGATACCAGTGACGCGGAAGCCATGCCCGGCGTGGTCGCGGTATTTGACCATCGCAACTGTCCGGATGTTTATTACACGCCCGGTGGCCAGACTGCCCCTGAACCTTCACCACTGGATCGTCGTATGTTTGGCGAGAAGGTGCGGCACTTTGGTGACCGTGTTGCTGCGGTGGTTGCTGAAACAGAGGAGCAGGCAGAAGCGGCTCTGAAAACCATCAAGGTGGATTACGAAGTACTGAAGCCTGTGCTTTCTATTGCGGAAGCCATGGCTGCTGATGCCCCCATCGTTCATAACGGCGTTATCAGTTACAGCGTGGGTGCCCCTGACGATCTGGACGAGCAGAATAAAACGTCCGATATTCGTGATGGCAAAATTCACTTCAACTTCCCATTCGGTGGTGATCCCAGGAAAAACATTGCCGCCCGTGGCCATGGTGAAATCGGTGATATTGAGCAGGGCTTTGCCGAAGCGGATGTGATTCTTGAGCGGACTTACCAGTCTCGCCAGTCTCAACAGCTACCTCCTGAGCAGCACATTTGCTACACCTATATGGAAGGCGACCGGATTATTGTTCGTGCGGCCAC
>NZ_JAVRMB020000408.1:0-2845 GCF_031844845.1 Endozoicomonas sp. | reverse complement strand
GTGGTGGGCACCGCCGGCATAGATCCAGGCGGCTGCTGCAGTCTTCAGGTTTGGCATGGGTTCCCAGAGTGTTGAAGCCACTGGCAAATTGGGCATAGCCTGTTCCGGCGTAACCGCCTTGACCGTGTTGGCAATCAAACGATAATGAGAACCCATTTCCACCAGGGACAGATTGATACCAGCGCCTTCTTTGCCAGTAAAAATAAGGCGGGCAACGTCGCAATTGCAGCCAATGGTGTGACGGTGAATCTCCAGATCGGGTTTTTCGGCAGCAATGCTCGGGCAGACTTCCAGCATGTGCGCACCCAGTACCTGATCGACGCCTGCGAAATTATAGGTGTAATCTTCCATAAACGAAGTGCCACCCTGTAAACCTTCAGACATCACTTTAACGATGCGGGTCATGGCGGCGGTTTTCCAGTCGCCTTCACCACCGTAGCCGTAACCTTTAGCCATCAGGCGTTGGGTGGCCAGCCCCGGCAGGTTGGTGAGGCCGGTGAGGTTTTCAAAAGAGTTGGTGAATGCCTTGCAGTCATTTTCTATAAGAAAGCGTTCCATGCCAGCCTCAAGACGGGCTTCCTGCTCCAGTATCTGACGAGACTCAGGGTTCTCCAGAAGATCAGGCGTCATGGCAAAGCTGTTCCTGTATTCATCCAGTAGCGAGGCAATTTCTTCATCGGTGACGGCAGCCACTGTTTTGGCCAGATCCCCCAGTCCGAAGGCATTGACTTCAAAACCAAACTGAATTTGAGCCGACACCTTGTTGCCTTCGGTCACCGCCACCTGTCGCATATTGTCACCAAAACGGGCGACCTTCAGGGTCTGGGCTTCCATCCAGCCCATGGCTGCACGGCACCAGCTGTCCAGTTCTCCGTGCACTTCCTGATCCTGCCAGTGGCCGACGATGACTTTTCGACCCAGTTGCATGCGGGTACCGATATAACCGAATTCACGATCACCATGAGCACTCTGATTGGTGTTCATGAAGTTCATATTGATTTCACTCCAGGGCAGTCCGGCATTGAACTGGGTATGAAGGTGAGCAAAGGGCTTGTTCAGTTGCTTCAGGCCGGCAATCCACATTTTGGCCGGTGAGAAGGTGTGCATCCATAACACCAGGCCGGCACATTGATCGTCGTTGTTGGCTGCACGGCACAGGTCAACAATGTCTTTCGAGCACTTAACCGTACCTTTATTCACAAAAGGGGCTGCAATGGCTTCACTGACATTGAAGCCCTTAGTCATTTCTTCTGCGTGTTCAGCCACGGCTTCCAGAACTTGCGGGCCGTACAGATCCTGGGAGCCGGTGACAAACCATACTTGCTGTGTAAATGTCTTCATTGTTCAATCCTGTTTGTTGTGAGGAAATTAACACTCGACCGTCATCCCCGCGCAGGCGGGGATCCACTGTTCGTGGTGGGTTCCCGCCTTCGAGGCTGTCGCAAAACCCTCGCTCCCATGCTTTTAGGCCCTGTGGGTCCTGCGTGGGAATGCATACGGATCTGGCCGCATGTGGAGAAACCTCTCCTTGTCCGAACCTGTGGGGGTTTCAGGCTGGTTATTCACTTGTGGCGAGTACGGTATGCATTCCCACGCAGAGCATGGGAACGAGATGTCCGGAGGGTTTGCAACACCCTCCTTCGCGGGAATGACGGTGGTATATTCTTAATCGCAGCTTCCCTTAGCGCTGGCAATTTCTGCAATAACAGCTGCTTCGGTTTCCCAGTTTTATTTCCTGAATAGTTTTTCCACAGGTAAGGCATGGCTGGTCTGCACGCCCGTAGACGGCAAGCTCCTGCTTGAAATAGCCGGGTTTGCCATCGCCACCCACGAAGTCCCTCAGTGTGGTTCCTCCCTGTTCAATCGCCTTTGTCAGCGTCACCTTTATAGATTGAACCAGTCGTTCATAACGGTTTCGGGAGATTTTTCCACAGGCCCGGTCGGGACGAATGCCGGCTTTAAAAAGCGCTTCGCTGGCGTAAATATTACCAACGCCCACCACCACTTTGTTATCCATGATGAAGGTCTTTACCGGCTGCTTTTTCCCCCGGGACATTTGATAAAGGCGCTCTGTAGTGAATTCACTATCAAGGGGTTCTGGTCCAAGGTTTTTGAGGAGTTTATGCTCATTGAGAGGGATTTCAGACCAGAGAACAGCTCCAAAGCGGCGGGGGTCTGTGTATCTCAGTCGTTGACCATCGGTGAAGATGATATCGATGTGGTCGTGTTTTCCCACAGGTTGATCGGTTTTCAATACTCTCAGGCTACCGGACATACCCAGATGCACAATAAGATGACCAGAGCCAGTATCCAGTAGCAGGTATTTTGCCCTTCTTTTCACATGGAGGATGGTTTTACCGCTCAGAATTTTATTAATGTTGTCGGGTACGGGCCAGCGAAGCCTCGACTCACGGACAATAACCTCTTGAACCCTATGCCCTTCAATATGAGGCTCTATACCTCGGCGGGTCGTTTCAACTTCTGGTAACTCAGGCATGTTCATCTGCCCCGATTGTACTTGTGACTGTTATTCGTGATCGAGGGAGAGTATCCCAGCTTTCCGTAAATGAGTCATGATTAAACGGCAAAGTAAGGATAAACACCGCGTGTTATTTCGAAATGAACAATAAATTTATTTGTTAATTCGCTGATAGAATATAGCCCCCATCGCCCCGGGTCTGCTTGGCGTTGGGAGTTGATTCTGTGAGCGAAAATGAGAACAAACCAATCCGCCTTTGCCCGCTATCGAGCGGAGCTTCGTGAACTGCTTTATCTGGCCGGGCCAATTATGGGCGCCCAGTTGGCCACCACAGGGATGACCTTTGTGGATACCAGTATGGCGGGA
>NZ_JAVRMB020000407.1:0-20169 GCF_031844845.1 Endozoicomonas sp. | reverse complement strand
ACAAATACTTGATTCTCCCCCACCAGTCACATTAAAGTTGACACCATGTATACCTCCACCAGCCTTCAGGATTTTTCAGTTTGAGTCGTGTTGTTATCACTGGCATGTCAGCCATAACGCCTTTAGGAAATTCCTGGCCTGAGGTATATAAAGCACTGAAGGCTGGCTCCTGCGGCATTCGTCTTATGGAAGACTGGCAGAAGATTCAGGGACTCTCCTGCTACCTTGCAGCGCCCGTAACACACGACGTTGGTCATTCCATCCCCAGAAAACTCTCCCGATCCATGAGCAGGGTGTCATTAATTGCGGCCCAGTCAGCACAACAGGCAATACATCAAAGCCAGCTCAATCTTGATGAAATAGATAAAGATAATATTGGTATTGCCTACGGCTCCTCTTTTGGCTCAGCTGAACAATTGATACCTTTTGGTCGTGTATTGGCAGAGAACAAAGTTCGGGGAATATCACCAACCGGTTACATCAAGCTGATGGGACATACCACCGCAATCAACCTCAGCATTTACCTTGGGATAAAAGGACGATTAATTCCAACCAGTTCGGCCTGTACATCCGGAAGCCAGGCTCTGGGTTATGCTTACGAGACCATAAAGCACAATATTCACCCTCTCATGGTTGCAGGTAGTTCAGAAGAGTTATCACCTGCACAAGTGGCCGTTTTTGACTCTTTTTTTGCGGCCAGCAGAGACAACCATTTACCTCATCAGTCAGCAAAACCTTTTTCTAAAGATCGAAATGGAATGGTCGTTGGTGAAGGCGGGGCCACGTTTATTCTGGAATCTCTGGACCATGCATTAAACCGAAAAGCCACCATCCTGGCGGAAATCGTCGGTTTCGCCACCAATCTGGATGGCAGCCATATTATCCAGCAAAACCCGGAGATGATGGAGAAAGTCATAGGGTCAGCATTAACTTCGGCAAACCTGAAACCCGATCAGATTGGTTATATCAGTGCCCATGCCACAGGGACAGAAAGTGATGCCACAGAAGCAGGAGTGATTAACAAGATTTTCAGCAATAAAGTTCCTGTCTCCAGCAATAAAGGCCACATGGGACACGCACTGGGCGGCAGCAGTTCAATAAGCTCATGGCTGACTATCAATATGATGAATGAGGGCTGGTTTGCTCCCACTTTGAACCTTACACAGCCCTCAGACGACTGCTCCGGAATTTGGCATATTATGGGTGAAGGGCTTCAACGTGAGTGTGAATATACTATGGTCAACAGCTTTGCCTTTGGCGGGGTAAATACATCAATCATTTTTAAACGCTGGAACTGAAATGATTGCAACAAGCCTCAGACGATGATCGATACAGCTTGTCGTCTGGGAGCGAGATTGCGCCTCAGTCTCATTCAACACCGCCCCCTATGCGTTGCAGGAAACTTTTGGCCTATACGCGTGAATTACAATTGATTAATGGTGTCAGTCAATATCAAGGATTCTAGCTCCATCATACAGTCCACCTGTCGCTCTTTGGCTGTTTGATGCAATCTGACAATCCGGGAAAAGGACTCCGCCTGCCCTTCACTTTCGCAAAACTGCTTTAGCTCTCCGGGTTCAATAGCATGCTTGAGCATAACCGCCAAAGCCTGCACCAGGGATGGTTTATCGCTCCAATGGAAATAAGCGGTCAACCGATCTTTAACAACATCGGAAGCGAGTAATATTGGAATTTTACCACCACTGTCACTTTTAACGATGGTGGTTTTCTTGATTAATTCATCGCCAACGGCGAGAGGTGCAGGCGGAAACTCCACGCAAATAAGTGTGGTGTCATTGGTATAAACACGTCCGTGTTTGATAAATCCAATTTCAGCCATGGCGTTATTCATCGCAGCTGGAGGATCGTAGCTGATATTCACCATATCGATATCTTTTGTGAGGTACAGGTTGGCACTGTATATTTCCACAGCCAACCCACCAACGAGTACAACTTTTATTCCATATTGCTGTAAATGGTCAGCGACAATCGCCGCCAATTCCACGATAGGCGTCTCTTTATAATCTGTCATTATTGAACTCATTTTCCGTTTTTCTCAGGCGGGCAGCGACCGTTGGCTTTCCTGTCGAGCGGGGTTTTGTTCGGTTCATGATTAGATCCTGAATAACGGATTCAGGATATACCTTAAGAGCCAACTTCAGCAGATTTTTTATAGGGTCTAAAAATAGATACCGCGGGTTAAGCTGATACTCTCTGAGCCTGCCAATCAAATGACTGACGACAACCCCATCCTCCTCCATTCGGGCCAGTTGTTTTTGCACTGAATTTTGCGAGAGCCCGAAAAACTCTGCGATACCCTTACCGTATCCGGAGCCCCTGATCATAAGGAATATAAGTATCTTCTCCTGACTCTCAGCACGAAGAATGCCTTTTAAAACGAACATATAAGTACTCCGTGGCTAAACACACAATATATGGTTATTGTAAACCAATATATCGTTTATGTAAAACAACATATGGTTAACAGTAACCACATGTTGTTTTATATGTTTTCTTGGAAATTTAGCCTTTATATATTAATGCCTTATAAAGCTTGAAATACGGAGGTAACTTTCCACCTTGAATTTTTGGAAGTTTTCTATCAGCAATCTGCATTATCGGAAACTTAGGAATTGTCCCAAAATAACTGTCACATTTTAACGAACGTTGCCCGTTACCCGAAAAAGCCAGAGCCGCTTGTGCTTTTGCGGGCAACGGGTAGCGGACAACGGCCTTTTAAAAGCCTCAGTAAAATGTGGAACTTATTGCCGGGCAATCCCTTACCCCACCTGAAACAACCGTTTAATTCTAAGTGACAACACTGCTTCACACAGATAAAATCACCAAGCACAATCCACCGATTTACCGATACTTATTATCAGAACGGAGTAGATGCTGTGAACTGGTATGGGGAAGAAGAAAAAATCTCCGCCTTTGAAGCGATTTCCAGGGCTCAGAAGCTTGCTTATGCTCCCATGGTCTTTCAGGCATCCCGGTTATTGTGTGAACTCAATATCCTCAAATCCATCGAAGATGCTGGCAATCAGGGACTGACACTCTCTGAAATAACCTCGGCCACCGGGCTGACTGACTATGGCGTGGACGTATTGCTGTCCATGGGGCTCAGTGCCGGACTTGTCTACAAAAGCGATCAACACTTTATCATCACCAAAACCGGCCATTTCCTGCTGAACGATGAAATGACCCGGGTCAATATGGCCTTTACCCATGACGTCTGTTATCAGGCGATGTTTTATCTTGAGCAGGCGGTTAAAGAAGGAAAACCGGCAGGCCTCAAGGTGTTTGGTGACTGGAATACCGTATACGAAGGCCTGTCACAACTACCAGAACAGGCACAGAAAAGCTGGTTTGAGTTTGATCATTTCTATTCCGATGGCGCGTTTCCCGATGCCTTGAAGATAGTGTTTGGTGACCCACCCGCAACACTTTTTGATGTCGGCGGCAATACCGGCAAATGGTCGCTTGCCTGTGCCCGTTATAATCCGGATGTGAAAATCACTATTCTTGATTTGCCGGGCCAGCTGGCTATGGCTGAAAAGAATATTATGGCAGCCGGATTCCAGGATCGGGTTAATGGCTATACCATCAACCTTCTGGATGACACTCAGCCCTTCCCCGGCAAGGCAGATGCTATCTGGATGAGTCAATTCCTGGACTGCTTCTCTGAACAACAGATTGTCAATATTCTGAAACGAGCCAGCACCGCCATGCACTCAGGCTCTTATCTTTATATTATGGAAACGCTCTGGGATAAGCAGAACTTCGAGGCGTCCTCTTACAGCCTTAACGCCACTTCGCTCTACTTTACCGCTGTTGCAAACGGCAACAGCCGTATGTATGCAGAACAGCCATTTATCAACCTGATTCAACGGGCTGGCCTGAAAATCGTCGACCAGACCGATGGCCTTGGTTTCTGTCACACCCTGTTTAAGTGCCAGCTGGCTGGCAGCGAGTAAGGCGACACTGTGAAACTGACCTTCACAATAAAAAGCTGGGAGGCCTGGCTGCCGGGCATCCGAAATCATGCTGACTGGCAAGCCTTTTTATCCTCGGACCGGAAGCCGGGCAGTAACGAGCCATTTACCAATATGGATTATCGTTACCTTAAACCTGCCCAGCGCCGGCGGCTCAGTGATATCAGCAAAATAACACTGGATGTCGCTTACGCCATCGCTAGAGACAATCCGCAGGTTTACTCGGTATTTGCCTCACGCCGTGGGGAGGTCAGCCGTATGGCAGGCTTGCTACAATCCATTTGCCGGGATGAAGAACTGTCACCTACAGCTTTTAGCATGTCGGTTCACAACACTACCTCCGGATTATTCTCCATCCACACGGGTAATCGTGCCCCATCAACAGCGATTGCTGCCGGGCATGATACCGTTGTCGCCGGATTTATCGAAGCCTGTTCTATCCTCGCCTCCGGTCAGAAGCAGGTTTTACTGGTGCTGAGTGAAGATCAGATGCCCGCTGTATATCAGACCTTTGCCTGCTCCAACGAACAGCCTGTAGCCGCTGCCTTTATGCTAATCCCCGGTGATGATTTCATTCTGGAATCTGCCGTCAGGAACACACCGGCAGACATTCCAGGCACCAGCGATCAGGTCAGCCAGATCATCAGCGCCATTATAACGGGAGAGCCTGCCGATATTGCCGGAGAAAGGATGCAGTGCCAAATCCGTCGAACAAGATAAAACCAAAATCGGATCACTGGATAATGAAAAACGTCAGACGCCTGCTTACCGGAATCAGCTTTCTGGTGTTCGGTGCCGGTTCATTAAACCTGGCCTTTACCGTATTGCCACTCATTCTGCTGTTCTCTACAGATAAAGAAGTGCGCAGAAAACGTATTCAGAACACTATAAGCTGGCATTTCCGCTTATTCCTGAAATGGATGCAGGCGCTCAAACTAATGCGTATGGATGTATCGGGCGTCGAGCAACTCTGCAAAAATCACCACCAGCGTCAGGGCGTTCTTGTTATTGCCAATCACCTGACGCTTATTGATGTAGTGGTGCTGATGGCCTATATGCCGGATGTGGACTGCGTGGTTAAGGCCGGACTTTATCGCAATTTTTTCCTGAAAAAAATTGTCCGGGCTGCCGGTTATATACCCAACGTTAATCCGCAGAAACTGTTATCAGACTGCACCCGTACACTGAACGAAGGAAGAAACCTGATTATTTTTCCGGAAGGTACCCGAAGGCGGCCCGGCGAACCATTGAGATTTCAGCGTGGTGTTAGCCATATAGCACTACAGGCTGGCTGTTATCTTCGTCCGGTTTATCTGAATTGTGAACCGGCCACTTTGGGTAAACATCAACATTGGTATGATATTCCGGACAAGGCCTTTGTTTTTTCTCTGCGAGTTGGCGAACTTATCTCTGTGGCCCCCTGGCAAGATGAAAAAACCTCAGGCATTCAGACAAGACTTTTAACCCGGCATCTTGAACAACACTACCGAAAGGAGCTTTCTGAAAGACCATGGAAAAACTGAAACAGGAGCTGAAAAAGCTAATTATTACTTCCCTGGACCTGGAAGACATCACCATTGATGACATCAAAGACGACGAACCTCTCTTTATTGAAGGGCTGGGGCTGGACTCGATTGATGCTTTGGAACTGGGCGTTGCCATTAAAAAGCAGTATCAGGTCAAACTGGATGCCAATTCGGCAGACAATAAAAAACATTTTACATCCATCAACACCCTGGCTGCATTTGTGTCCCGGGCTGCCTGATTTATTGGCTCAATTACAAGAAAGATTGATTATCCATGACCGATTTATCCATGACCGATTTATCCATGAAGAGTGAAGACATCCTTAACGCCCTGAAAGCCATTCTGGAAGAACAGTTTGAGATTGATCCGGAACAGGTAACCCTGGAAACCCACCTGTATCAGGATCTGGACCTGGACAGTATTGATGCGGTGGACCTGGTGATTGCCCTGCAAAACCTCACCGGTAAAAAAATCAAACCGGAGGATTTCAAAAGCGTCCGCACTGTCGCCGATGTGATTGAAGCCACCAGCGCCCTGCTGCAAGTAGCCTGACGGGAACACCTATGATCAAACGGGTTTGGCAGGTTATTTTGGGCATCTTACTGGCCTGCTATCCTCTGGTAATTTACCTGGGGCTGGAAACCATGCCATTGAATCGGGTTGCGGCACTGATTCTTGGCCTGTTTTTATTACGACTTCTGGCCTTGAAAGGTTCCAGACTGCGCTTTCTCAGGCATCTGACCATCCCAGCGGCACTCGGTGGAATTGCCCTGTCGTCTGCTGCCCTGTTCCTGAACAGTCAGCAAGCTTTACTGCTGTATCCGGTACTGGTGAGCATCGCCGGCTTTTCCGTATTTACCTGGAGCCTGATCAAACCGCCCAGCATTATTGAGTGTTTTGCCCGGTTACAGGAAGAGACACTGACTGAGCAGGCAGTGGTTTACACGCGCAAGGTTACTATGATCTGGTGTCTGTTTTTTACCATCAATGGCAGTATTGCCCTGTTCACAGTGATCAGCAATGATCAGGCGTTATGGGCACTGTATAACGGCCTGATCTCCTACCTGCTGATGGGTACCCTGCTCGGCGGAGAGTGGTTGTACCGAAAATGGATATTGAAAGTATGATACCGACCCAGGCAACTTTATCGCTGCAATCATTTTTTACCCGTCCTGCTGATGATCAGCTGGCACTGCTTGATAATGAACAGCCACTGTCTTATACCGAAGTGGTGAATAAATCACTGACACTTGCCAGTACGATTGCCCGGTCCGAAGAACAATACTGGGGGCTCTATTGTGAAGATACCGGCCACTTTATTATCAGCCTGCTGGCACTACTGGCTGCGGGTAAAACTATTTGCCTGCCAGCCAATAACCAACCCGGAACATTAGCCGATCTGGCCAACCATGCCGCCATACTGCTGACCGACAGCCACGGCGATGGGTTTACCGGCCACTGCTATCAACTGCCGCAACTCAATACAATCGTTAAAGATGAGTCCTTTGAACCCCGCACGGCCCGGGCCAGCCTTATTTTTTTCACTTCCGGCTCCAGCGGTAACCCCAAGGCCGTGCATAAACAGCTGTGGCAGCTGGAAAATGAGATACAGGCTCAGGAGCAGAAGTGGGGTGAAACACTGGAAAACCCGGTCATTCTGGCCTGCGTTGCTCACCAGCATATCTATGGGATTCTGTTTCGGATCCTCTGGCCACTGCTGGCCCGAAGAACCATTGATACCCACCAGCACCAATACCCTGAGAGCCTGCTGGCAGCCATTGCACAGCATGACAAAGTGGCCGTTATCGCCTCACCCGCCCAGCTTGAACGTCTGCCGAAAGAGCTGAACTGGTCGGTTTGCAAACACCGGGTCACCGCCGTATTTTCCTCCGGCGCTCCTTTGCAGGCTCGTTTTGCCGCGGAAGCTCAACGCTGTTTTTCCGTATTGCCGCTGGAGATACTGGGCAGCACTGAAAGTGGTGGTGTCGCCTGGCGGCAGCAACACTGTGAGCCTGCTTCACTGAATGCCTGGCAGCCGCTACCGGGTGTACACGTTCAACTGGACGATAATGGTCTGTTAACGGTGTTCTCCCCATGGCTGGATAATCCTGAAGATTGTTGTGTAATGGGTGACCGGGCAGAGATTATTGCCGATCACGGCTTTCTTCTGAAAGGCCGTGCCGACCAGATTGTTAAAATTGAAGGCAAACGGGTTTCCCTGACCGAAATATCTCAACGGCTCAGCGATCACTATCTGGTAGAACGTACAGCCCTGACCGTACTGGAAATGGCACGACAACAGCTGGGCGCTATTGTAGTGCTCACCGACGAAGGCAAAGCCATACTGAACAAGCAGGGTCGTCTGGCCATACCCCGCCTGCTGAAAAAAACACTATCCCAATACTTTGAAGCGGTCACGCTGCCACGTAAATGGCGCTTTGTGGAAATCATGCCGGTCAACGCCCAGGGCAAATTAGTCCATAGCGAGCTGGCCAGGCTCTTTACCACCGGATTACCATCAGAGGCAACCGATGAAGACAATGGATGAAGCCATAATCCGCTCTGTTGATCGGCGGGAAAACGGTCTGACCATACGCCTCTATATTCCTGATGAATTGCACTGGTTCCGTGGCCATTTCCCCGATAGGCCGGTACTGCCCGGCGTGGTTCAGACCCACTGGGCCATCGGTTATGGAGTCCGATACCTGAACCTGCCTGACCGGATCCGAAAACTGGAAGTGATCAAGTTCAAAAACCTGATCCGTCCGGATATGGAGATCACCCTGCAGCTGGATATCAAAGCCAATGGCAAACTGACTTTCTCCTATCGCCATAATAGCGATGAGATGTCGTCCGGACGTGTAGTTTATTAGTCTCTGTTGTCAGTTAGCATATATAAAAGTGCGGAGTAACAAATGGCAGACGCCTTTCGCCCCTGTGCGATCATTCCGGTATTTAATCATCACCAGAAACTGGCTGGCGTTGTGGATGCCCTGCAACAATCAGGACTCCACTGTATTGTGGTGGACGATGGCAGCAACGAAGAGACCAAATCTGCCCTTCATCAGCTGCAGAATGATAATACCATCAGCCTGTTTCAACTGAGCTGGAATCAGGGAAAAGGCGCAGCCGTCATGGAAGGGCTGATGCGTGCCCAACAGGCTGACTTTACCCACGCCATTCAGATTGATGCCGACGGTCAACATGACACCGGCGCGATTCCTGACCTGTTGACCATGGCCAGACAACACCCTGACGCACTGATTTCGGGCCACCCGGTATACGACAAATGTGTACCGAAATCCCGACTCTATGGCCGGAAAATCACCCAATTCTGGGTCTGTATCGAAACCCTCTCTACCAAGGTGCCTGATGCCATGATCGGCTTCAGGGTCTACCCGTTAGATGTCACATGTCAGCTGATTCAAAAAACAGACATCTCACGACGTATGGATTTCGATATAGACGTCATGGTGCGCCTTTACTGGTCCGGCATCCCGGTTAAATCGGTGCCTGTGCGTATTATTTACCCTGAAGACGGCCTCTCCCACTTTGATACGCTGGCTGATAATCTCCGCATCAGCTGGCTCCACACCCGTCTGTTCTTCGGCATGATTAGGCGGTTACCGCTATTACTACGCCGGTTCTCCGGAGACAACACCCAAAAATGGCATCAGATGCAGGAACGGGGTTCCGGATTGGGTATTCGAATTCTGTTATCTACTTATCGCCTGCTGGGGCATCGGGCATTTACCATGCTACTGATGCCTGTGATGGCCTATTTCTTCCTGACGGGCAAAACAGCCCGCCAGGCATCACAGAATTATTTACGACGGCTATACAACATTGCACCAGAGGCTCTTCCGGAAAAACCCGGTCACTGGCTTTCATTCCGGCACTTTATGTCGTTTGGACAGGCACTGGCTGACCGGTTTGCCGCCTGGCTTGGCCAGATCACCCTGGAGCACCTCGATATAGAGGGCAAAGATCAGGTACTGGAAAAACTGAATACTGGCCAGGGTGTAGTACTGCTCACCTCCCATCTGGGCAATATTGAACTCTGCCGGGCACTGGCTGGCCTGAGCGCCTCTGAACAGGAACTACCCGTCAATGTACTGGTACACACCCATCATGCCGAGGCATTTAACCGGATCATGGCAGAGGTTAGCCCTGATGCCAATATTCGGCTGATCCAGGTGGATACCATCGGCCCTGATACTGCCATTTTACTGAGCGAAATGATTGATCGGGGAGAAATCGTTGCTATCGCTGCAGACCGTGTCCCGGTAGATGGCAGCGCCAGTGATTCGACTTCGGTTCGCTTTTTGGGTGACGACGCCCGTTTTCCCAAAGGGCCTTTTATTCTCTCCAGCATTCTGGTTTGTCCGGTATTTACCGTATTCTGCACACGCAATGGAGATAACCGTTTTTTGCTGGAAATTGAGCTCTTTGCCGACCCGCTGTTACTGCCACGCAAGCAGCGACAAGAACAATTACAGATTTTTATCCAAACCTACGCTGACCGACTGGAAACAGTGTGCAAGAAAGCACCTCTGGAATGGTTCAATTTTTTTGATTTCTGGCAGAAATCCGGAGCGCAAGACTGAATGACCCTTTTTTTAAAATCAAAAACTATAAAACCCACAGAAACCACTTTGCAGGCCCAGCCCGTTACTTTTGGTGAAGGCAGGCTGACCATTGAAGATATTAACCGGATTGCCCGGGGGGAAAGCACCGCCCTGTTGAGCGATGCGCCGGCATTTCGCAGTAAAATCCGCAAAGGTGCAGAGTTTCTGGACCGGCTGCTGGCTGAGGACGGGGTTATCTATGGTGTGACCACTGGCTATGGTGATTCCTGCACCCGTGCGGTACCCCAATCGCTGGTCAATGAGCTGCCGCTGCGCCTGATCCGGTTCCATGGTTGTGGTCTCGGCCGCTACCTTAACCCGGCTCAGGCCCGCGCGGTGATGGCTACCCGGCTGACCTCCCTGACTCAGGGAATGTCCGGCGTCAGCGAGGCCCTGCTGGAAAGAATGGTGTACCTGATGGGACTGGATATTCTGCCGGTGATTCCTGAAGAAGGCTCCGTAGGTGCCAGTGGCGACCTTACTCCACTGTCGTACGTAGGCGCCATGCTGGTCGGTGAACGACAGGTTTATTACCAGGGAGAACAGTGTCCAACGGCTGACGTTTACCAAGAACTCGGCCTGCAACCCCTGACGCTTCGCCCCAAAGAAGGCCTGGCCCTGATGAACGGTACGGCAGTAATGACCGCACTTGCCTGTGAGGCTTTTGAGCGGGCAGAATATCTGGCCAGACTCTGTGCCCGAATCACCTCGCTGGTGACACTGGGACTGCAGGGTAATGCTCATCATTTCGATGAGAAGCTGTTTGCCGTGAAGCCCCATCCTGGACAGATAGAAATTGCCGGTATGATTCGTCAGGATCTGGGTCATACCACAGCGCCGCGCAATTCCAGCCGTTTACAGGATCGTTACTCGGTACGCTGTGCGCCCCACATCATCGGTGTGCTACAAGATAGCCTGCCATGGATGCGCAGTTTTATTGAAAATGAACTGAACAGTGCCAACGACAATCCCATTATTGATGGCGAGGGAGAACATGTGCTCCATGGCGGTCATTTCTATGGTGGCCATATCGCCATGGCCATGGACAGCATGAAGAATACCGTGGCCAACCTGGCGGATTTGATGGATCGCCAAATGGCCCAGCTGATGGACACCAAATTCAATAATGGTCTGCCAGCCAATCTCTCCGGTGCCACCGGAGAACGGGCGCCGATCAACCACGGTTTTAAAGCGGTGCAGATCGGCATATCCGCCTGGACGGCAGAAGCCCTGAAAAATACCATGCCTGCCAGCGTCTTCTCACGCTCCACCGAGTGCCATAACCAGGACAAGGTGAGCATGGGTACCATCGCCGCACGAGATTGCCTGCGGGTACTGGAACTGACCGAACAGGTAGCCGCCGCCTCCCTGCTGGCATCCCACCAGGCGCTGGCATTAAGGCTTCGTGACGGAGACCTGATGGCTGATGAGCTGAACCGGGATATTATACGACAGCATGATCAGATCATGTCCGGATTCGCATTTGTGGATGAAGACCGCGCCATGGAAATGGATCTTCGTGAACATATTGAACTGATTCGACAAAAACACTGGGCTCTCTACTAAGACCGCTACCCGTTGCCCGCAAAAGCACAAGCAGTCCCGGTTTTTTCGGGCAGCGGGAAGCGGGCTTAAAGAAGGGCTCCGTAAAATAGATGTTTTATATCGGGACCATTCCTAAGAGCCCGGATACCAGCACTCTGCCAGAAGTAATAAGTCAGCCTATGGAAAATACGCCAGTTTCAGCTTCAGTTACTCTTCAGGTACCGTTCCATGATGTGGACATGATGTGTGTGGCCTGGCATGGCCACTACGTGAAATATTTTGAAGTGGCCCGCTGCGCCCTGCTGGATCAGATCCGGTACAACTATCAGGAAATGAAGGACTCCGGCTATGCCTGGCCGGTGGTTGACCTGAAGGTGAAATATGTTCGTCCGGCCCGGTTTGGCCAGAATATAAAAGTCACCTGTCAATTAAAGGAGTACGAGAACCGTCTTGTGCTTTCTTATCAGATCACAGATCCACAAACCGGCCAGAGACTGACCAAAGGGGAGACAACCCAGGTTGCTGTAAATATGAGTACCGGGGAGTTGCAGCTGGTCTCCCCGCCGGTACTTCTGGAAAAACTGGGGCTGGCGTCGTGAATTTGTCAAAACGATTACTCTCCCTGCTGCTGCTTTTTACCCTCAGTTACGGTGCACCGCTGCTGGCAGACAACCTCTCAGACAAGCTTGCAGAAAATAAAGCTGCCCTGCGAATTCTTACCCCCTTTAAATCCGTACAGGTATTTCAGGGTGAGTTTGAACAGCATAAAAAGATGCCATTCTTTGCCAATGCGTTTATATCAACGGGTCGCTTTCTCTCCATAAGAGATCGGGGCCTGATCTGGGAAACGCAAACGCCTGCGCCATCCACACTGGTCATGACACCCGGCAAGGTCATCCAGAAAACCAATGGCAGGGAGCAGACCTTTCAGGCATCCGGCACCGGTTATGACGGGCTGGGCATTCTTCTGCCTGCTTTTCTGGATGGCGACCTTGAGCTGCTGGAGTCCTACTTCGAAGTGTCTGCCCAAGAGCAGCCAACAGGCTGGGAACTGACCCTGATACCCAGAAGCAAAGAGCTGAAGACCCTGATATCTGAGGTTAAGGTTCTGGGAAACAGCAGTCAGTTGAGTGAAATCAGTATGACCGGCCCCAATGGTGACCACACTCGTATTGCTTTTAAATCCCTGTCCCTGAGTTATGAGGCCCCTGATGCAGCGAGTCTGGCAGCGTTTAAACAGCCATAAAATAAACAGCGCTTTTATCCGCCTTGGCATCTGGTGCCTGATGGTTGGCTGCTTGCTGGTTAGTCTGTTACTCACCAGTGGTTTTCGTATGCCCGGAGTAGCCACAGAATTAATCAGTCTGCTGCCGCCTACTGAACAGGATGCCAGCTCTGCCGCTGCCGCCAATCAATTCGCCCGCAACTTCAGTAACAGGGTTATGTTTCTGGTCTCATCAACGGACCGGGAAAACGCCAGGGCTGCCGCCACCGAACTGGATAGCAGGCTGAGAGCCAGCCATAACTTTTCAGAATTGCTGACCCATATCGACCCGGAGCGCTGGCAGCAAATTGCCCGTTTTTATTTCCCCTGGCGTTATACCCTGTTAAACAGTCGTCTACAGTCATTGTCACCCGGGCAGCTGGGTGACCAGCTAACGCAACAGGTAGTAAACCGTTTGGTCAGCCCGGTGAATATGGTCACCCCGCAACAGCTACTGGATGATCCTCTACTGCAGCTCCCCCTATGGTTTGAGTCACTGGCTTCAGACGGTGGCAACCTGACTCACGATGATGGCATGATGGTCGTCTCCGGAAAAAAACAATACCATGTAATGATCTCCGGCCTGATCAAAGGTGAAGCCCTGTCGCTGACTCATCAGAGTCGTCTGGTCAGCGATATCAATACCGCCACTACACAAATCAAACAACAGTTCCCAACGGTTAATGTGCTCAGCAATGGCATGATTTTTTATGCCAAAGCCGGTGCTGATTCCGCTCGACAAGAGGTCAGCACCATTGGTGTCGGCTCCTTGCTCGGCATTATCCTGCTGCTGTGGCTGGCGTTCCGAACCTGGTCGCCTTTATTGCTCTGCCTGCTCTCGGTGGGCACGGGCATTGTCTCGGGATATATCATTACCTGGCTGATTTTCGGTGAAGTCCATGTGGTCACGCTGGTGTTTGGTGCCAGCCTGACCGGTGTCTCCATTGATTATGCTTTCCACTATATGGCGGAATGGCAGCGACAAGGCAAAGGATGGGTTCCGGATAAGGGGCTCAGGCATATTTTCCCGGGAATATCTCTGGGGTTGATCACCAGCCTGCTGGGCTACCTACCCATGCTGGCAACCCCTTTCCCCGGACTGCAGCAAATGGCGACCTTCTCATCGGCAGGATTACTGGCCGCCTGGTTAACCGTGGTGCTCGCTTATCCCGCCTTATTGAACAAAGCCACGCAAACCCGGCAACAGCACTGGCCACTCCCCTTCGTTGACCGTTTCCTGATGCTATGGCACCAGACGTTTAACCGGTGGCGCTACGGCATTGTTCTTATACCTGCCCTGCTGAGCATTTTTGCTCTCCCCCAGTTAAAGACTAATGACGATATACGACAGTTACAGAGTCGTCCAACCGCACTGGTAGAAACGGAAGAACAGATCCGGGAGATTATTGGTGAACTGGCGGATAACCGTTTCTTTCTGGTTCGGGGAGATTCACAGGAGCAATTGCTGCAACGGAATGAACAGCTGGCCCAATGGCTAAACCAACAAATTGACAGTGGAAAACTGGGCGACTATCGGGCGATCTCTGACCTGTTACCCTCATTACAAACTCAGGCCAGTAACCGGGAAAAAATAGCCACCATTTTCTCCCATCAACTGCCGCAACTCTGGCAACAGCTCGGGTTCGCCGTGGAGGCGCAGGAACAGACGCTGCAGCAATTTAATCTGGCCAATGACAACAGCCTGACCCCGGAGGCCTGGCTCAACAGTCCTGTCAATTCTGTCTATGGCCACCTCTGGCTCGGTCCTGTTTCTGATGAGTACTTCTCAGCAGTTACGCTAAACAGGGTTGGGGAGGACTGGCAGCCTGAACAGGCAGAAACCTTCCCGGGGGTTGAGTTCGTTGATAAAACCGGAGACACCTCTGAACTATTCGCCCGTTATCGTTTATTGATGGGTTGGCTTCTGGTTATTGCCTACACGACGATCGCCGTTCTTCTGGCGATCCGTTATGGAGTTCGTGGTGCTGTTCAGGTAGTATTACCACCGCTATTAGCCGTACTGACCACGCTCTCCCTGCTGGCGTTAACAGGTCAGGCTATTAATCTATTCCATGTACTGGCCCTGATCATGGTACTTGGCATCGGTATTGACTACACCCTGTTCTTCCATGAGGCAAGTGGTGAGCAACGCTATACATTTATGGCTATCACGCTTTCGGCAATCACTACGCTGCTCTCTTTTGGCTTACTGGCTCTCTCTGCCACTGCGGCCATCGCTGGTTTTGGCCTGACGGTTCTGACCGGGATAACCATCTGCTATCTGCTGTCTCCCCTTGCCATCAGGAAAGATACTCATGAAAATGCCTGAGTCTCTGACTGGAAACCGCCTTCTCCCGGCGCTGAAGCACCTGCAGATAATCACTCTGACCGTGCTGGTCTTTCTATCCGGCTGCAGTTTCATGGATAAGAAAACGATACAGGCACCCAGAGTTTATCTCAGCAAAACCCTTCAGTGGCAGCTCCCTGGCATTGAGCTACTACCGCCCGGGCAATACGTTCTCACCCAATCGGTTCAGGCAACCTATGGCGACAAAACCGTAGACCTGCTGTTTCATGTCGAGAAGCAATCGAGCCGCCTGGCCATTGCCGCCCTGACGCCGGGAGGACAGCCATTGATACAACTGGTTTATGAAAATGGACAGGTAATCGGGCACACTAATCCAATGGTACCCGCCGGGTTGTCATTACCCTATCTGGTCTCTGACTTTTTATTAACCTATGGTCGTGTAGAGGCACTTCGTTCTGTTCTGGAAAAAGACGCTGTCACACTGCAACTACAAGGGCCGGACAGAGTGTTTCGTTACCGTGACCAGCCCATTATCCATATCAATTACTCCAGAGAATCCCTCGAAACAGCCACCGGGAAATGGCCAGCTGCAATAAAACTGCGCAACCAGGCACTGGGCTACCAACTGTCAATCCAGACGCTGAGTTACTCCCAACTATGACGCTCTCATCCTCTCATTCACCCGTCTATCTATCTTCCATGGGGATGGTCTGTGCCCTGGGCAATAGCCATCAGCAGATTCTGAACAACCTGCTGGCCGGTAGCCGGGAAGGTATGGTTCCGGATCAGCAGCTGATACCCGGCAAAGAACTCAGGCTCGGCAGAGTGACCGGCAAACTGGCTGAATGTAATACGGACTGCAGCTCTGAACAGAGTCGCAATAACCAGTTATTGCTGACCGCACTGACACCTGTTCACCCTGAAGTGAGCCGGTTAATCGATACCTTTGGCTCTGATCGCATAGGTATTATCCTCGGCACCAGTACTTCCGGTACCCTTGAGGCCGAAGTCGCCATGGGGCATTACCTGAATAACCACCACTACCCGGCAGGCTATGACTTTCGCATTCAGGAAATGGGCGACCCCAGTCGTTTTCTGGCCAGATACTTATCAATTACCGGTCCGGCATATACCGTATCCACCGCCTGTTCATCCAGCGGCAAAGTCTTTGCTTCTGCCCGAAACCTGATTCGTTCCGGCATCTGCGATGCCGTTATTGCTGGCGGTGTTGACAGCCTTTGTGGTCTTACGATTCATGGTTTTTCTTCCCTTGAGTCGGTAGCAGACGGCTATTGCCAGCCATTCAGTGACAATCGAAACGGTATTAATCTTGGCGAGGGTGCCGCCCTGTTTACCATAACCCGGGAACCGGCAACCATTCAGTTGCTGGGTGTGGGTGAATCGTCGGACGCCTGGCATATCTCTGCCCCACATCCTGAAGGCACCGGAGCAGAAACAGCGATGCAGGCTGCGCTTGCTGATGCAGACCTGACCACTGGCGATATTCACTACCTGAATTTACACGGCACCGCCACACCATTAAATGACGCGATGGAGAGTCAGGCGGTCATTCGACTGTTCGGTGCTGATACTCCCTGCAGTTCCACCAAAACCATGACCGGACACACACTCGGAGCGGCCGGTGCAATAGAAGCCGGGTTAAGCTGGTTGCTGTTATCCGACCTGAATCAGCAGCAGAAACTGCCTCCCCATATTGCCGATCAGCCACGGGATGAAACACTGGCCCCCATCAATCTGGTCAGTGATAACGCTACATTACCCTCTCAAAACCCCCGAATCATGAGCAACTCCTTTGCTTTTGGTGGCAGCAATGTTTCAGTGATTCTTGGAAAACAGTTATGACCCCGGAAAACATCGACCTGACACCGGAAAATTTACTGTCCCATGCTCACCCCATGATCCTTATTGATGCAGTAGAAAGCTATGGTGAAGATTTTGCCGTGGCGCTGGTCACCCCTGCTATCGGCAAGCCCTTTGCGGATTCGGAGGGTAATGTACCTGCCTGGGTCGGTATGGAGTATATGGCCCAAAGCATTGGTATTTATGCAGGCATTCGGGCTCAACTGGAAGGACAGCCTGTTCGGGTCGGCTTTCTGTTGGGAACCCGTTCCTACGAAGTAGAAACTGAACAGTTCTGCAGTGGCCTGACCTATGCAGTACAGGTGCAGAAAATATTTGAAGATGGTTCACTCAGCGCTTTTGAATGCACTATTTATCGGCACCAGCGGATTCACCGGGCACAAAACGATGGTCAGGATCATGCTGAGCCATGTCTGGCCCGGGCCGTCATCAACACATTCCAGCCTGACAATATTGATGAGTTTATGGAAGGAACCTCAAGATGAGCAATACCGTACTGGTCACCGGCTCCAGCCGGGGAATTGGCAAAGCCATCGCCCTGCGCCTGGCCGGCGATGGTTATCATATCGTTATTCACTGCCGCAGTGGCATGGCCCAGGCAGAAGATACCCTGGCCCGCGTCAGGGATGCTGGCAGTGATGGCCGTATCCTCCAGTTCGACCTGACAGACCGGCAACAGTGCCGTACCATTCTGGAACAGGATATTGAACAACATGGCGCTTATTACGGTGTCGTCTGCAACGCAGGCATCACCCGGGATAATGCCTTCCCTGCCCTGACCGACGAAGACTGGGACAGTGTCGTTCATACCAATCTTGATGGTTTTTATAATGTCCTGCACCCGCTGGTCATGCCCATGGTGCGCCGCCGAAAGCCAGGCCGGATTATCACCATGGCGTCCGTCTCCGGTTTGATCGGTAACCGTGGGCAGGTCAACTACAGTGCCTCAAAAGCCGGTATTATCGGTGCCACCAAAGCGCTGGCCCTGGAGCTGGCCAAACGCAAGATTACGGTTAACTGCGTCGCTCCGGGATTGATTGATACCGATCTTATGGAGGATGCCCCGGTTGAAGAGATCCTTAAAATGATCCCTGCCCGCCGGGCCGGCAAGCCTGAAGAAGTTGCTTCGCTGGTCAGCTATCTGATGTCTGAAAGCGCGGGGTATATTACCCGACAGGTGATTTCTGTTAATGGAGGGTTAGCCTGATGTCTCGCTCTGATACTCTCTATGGCAAGAAGCGGGTTGTAGTAACCGGCATGTCCACCATCACCTCCATCGGGCATGACTGGCAAACCTTTTCAGACAACCTGAAAGCGGGTAAAACCGGTATCCGGATTATGCCGGAATGGCAGGAAGTGGATGGCTTAAATACCGCACTGGCGGGCCCGGTCAATGATTTCAGCAAACCCGCTCACTATCCCCGTAAAAAAACCAGGGGGATGGGCCGGGTTGCCCTGATGTCCACCGTTGCCAGTGAATGCGCCCTGAAGCAGGCGGGCCTGCTTGATGATCCATTTCTGGGCAGTGGTTATGTGGGTGTTGCCTATGGTTCCTCAACGGGCAGCACCGCCCCCATCGTCAGTTTTGGAAAACTGCTGGAAAGTAAACAGCTGTCCGGGGTCAATGCCACCAGCTATATACAGATGATGCCTCATACGACGGCGGTTAATGTGGCGCTGTTCTTCGGGTTACGGGGTCGTCTGATTCCTACCAGCAGCGCCTGTACCTCAGGCAGCCAGGCCATTGGCCTGGCTTATGAAGCTATAGCCGATGGTCGGCAGGACATAATGGTGGCTGGCGGTGCAGAAGAACTCTGCGTAACCGAGGCCGCGGTATTTGATACTTTATTTGCCACCAGCACCCGGAACGAAACCCCAGAGTTAACACCAAGACCTTTTGACCGTGACCGTGACGGTCTGGTGATTGGCGAAGGTGCGGGCACACTGGTTCTGGAAGAGCTGGAAAGAGCGAAGTCCAGGGGCGCCACCATCCTCGCTGAAATTGTCGGTTTTGGCACTAATATGGATGGCATGCATATCACCCAGCCTACTGCGGAAACCATGGCAGTCGCCATGAAGCTTGCCCTGGAAGATGCCGGTATTCCGGCTTCCGCCATCGGTTATGTAAACGCCCATGGTACTGCGACTGATCGCGGTGATATCGCTGAATCCCACGCAACACACTCGGTATTTGGCTCACATATGCCAATCAGCAGCCTGAAAAGCTATCTGGGTCATACCCTGGGTGCCTGTGGAGCCATTGAAGCCTGGGCAAGTATCAACATGCTGAATAATGACTGGTATGCCCCGACCATCAATCTGAACCATATTGATCCTGAATGTGCAGAGCTGGATTACATAATGGACAATGGGCGCAGCCTGAAAAATGAATATGTGATGAGCAATAACTTTGCCTTTGGCGGGGTTAATACGTCGCTGATTTTTAAACGCTGGTAAACTTGTATGGGCGAGTTATGCTCGCCCTCAGGGAAGCTGCAATTAAGAATATATCATCGTCATCCCCGCGAAGAAGGTTGTCGCAAAAGGTCTTAAATACCGATCTCTACCCCCTCCGTCTTTCCCGCGAAGGAGCCTGTCGCAAAAGGTTGAAAATGCCGACCTCTTCCCTCCGTCTTTCCCGCGAAGGAGGGTGTCGCAAAAGGGCAAAACACCCCCCCGACCGTCATCCTCGCGAAGGCGGTTGTCGCAAAACCCTCCTCGCTCCCACGCTCTGCGTGGTAGCGTCAGGACCCAACCACAGACACGATTCCTGTGGTTGGCTATGCATTCCCACGCAGAGCGTGGGAACGAGGTTCCTGATGGGTTTTGCGACAGCCTCCTGCGCGGGAAAGACGGAGGGTCAACCTTTTGCGACAACCTCGAAGGCGGGAATCCATCTCGCGAGTGGGAGTCTATCTCGAGCAGTGGATCCCCGCCTTCGAGGGTGTCGCAAAAGGGCAAAACACCCCCCCGACTGTCACCCTCGCGAAGGCGATTGTCGCAAAACCCTCCTCGCTCCCA
>NZ_JAVRMB020000406.1:0-19191 GCF_031844845.1 Endozoicomonas sp. | reverse complement strand
CTAGACTGTTTTTTTCTATAGCGGAGTCTGGAAAGATCATTGCTGCAGGGTAAGGCAGGCTACCGCCTTCTCACCACAGATCCGTCAAGTGCAGCTAAGCGCTGATACCCATACCTCCGTCATCCCCGCGAAGGAGGGTGTTGCAAAACCCTCCTCGCTCCCACGCTTTTAGGCCCTGTGGGTCCTGCGTGGTAGCGCCAGAACCCAACCACAGGCATGATTCCTGTGGTTGGCTATGCATTCCCACGCAGAGCGTGGGAACGAGGTTCCTGGTGGGTTTTGCGACAGCCTCCTTCGAGGGTGTCGCAAAACCCTCCGAGCTCATTCCCACGGTTCCCGTGGGAATGCATCCCCTTTATCTATCCCTCGCAGTATTCCGAAACGATCCATCAGTGTTATCGGAAGCACGGCTATTCTCTTGCCTGGGAGGCAGCCACGAGCGATGCAAACCGTTTGCTACACCGATTATATGCCTCCGCATTCAATGCGCGAATGACGGATTGGTGTTGATTGTACGTTCGTCTTTAAAAAATGAGAACCAGACGCAGGAGAGAACGATGTCGGCAGGCAAGGGTGATACGAGCAGTCATCACAGCTCTAATAAGCAGTGGGGTGGGCGTTTCAGTGAGGTATGGATGCTTTTGTCGCTCGTTTTACCGCTTTCATTTATTTGACCAGCGTCTTTATCGCTACGATATGCAGGGATCCATCGCGCATGCAAAAATGCTGCAGCAGTCAGGCATTCTGACTGAAGATGAATACGATAGTACAGAGAATATCTATTTTTTGATTCTGCATCAGGTTAGCTTCGAAATATTTTAATGCAATGCTTAATGGGGACTCTGCATATAGGACAAGGCTTCCCTGTTAATTCTTTACTACAAGGGTCACAGGTACTAAGGTGATTACAGGGAGTAAATACCATACACTTTTCTTTCTCCATACATATACAACACTCGTTTTCTTTAGTGATCTCTTGAGGCTCTCCGGCAGGGGCAGTCACCTCCGCTTTCGGTGTACTCTTTTTACTCACAAGTTTTTCATCACTGGTTTTGGAATAAACTGTACGACCCCCTGGGTTTCCAGACGAAACCGTCCCGGAAATTGTTCCACCGTTCACTGCCGACAAAACGTTTTCAGGCCTCCCTTCGACAGTACTGAGATTATTAAAAGACTCAATAACCTCATTTATGTCCAGTTGTGGTTCTGTAGTTGGTTGTTGCAATTCAGTAATCAGCGCATTACATGTAATTTCTATCTTGTTAGCATGAAGCTTAGCACCGGCGCGCAAAATCATCTCAGACTGAAAACCCATCTGTTTAGCAGTATTAAGTGCATGAGCAGGAATAACTGGTTCGGGAGTTTGAGGCTGGGGTAACGTTGTAACCGGTTTTTGGATAAAAGGATCCTTGGCCGATACATCATAAATATTCTTTAGCTCCAGCTTACCAAGTGGCTTTACTGTCTGATTTTGGTTCTTCTTCTGGGGCTGCATATAAGGCACATCATACCCGTGGGGCCTCGTAAAGGGTGGTAGGGGGGCATGCTCAGAAGCTTCCCCGGTACATCCATTCTCTCTTGTGGCGGGATTGCTATATGGTTGAGATTGCTTAGGGTGATTTTGACCGATTTCCGGTTGTTCATCGAAGTTGAATCTTAAATCCGGCTTGAGACGCAGTGCTGCCTCTTTTATAGCTCTCTTTTTTTTGATTGCAATAATAAGATCTCTTGGAACCCAATACTCTGTACCATTGGGATAAAGTGTTCCAACTGCAGAATCAATATCTCTCTCATCATACCCTTGAAGCTGCAAGATCTGTCGAATCTCTATGGTCTGTTCTACTGCACTTTCGCAATTAAAATGCCACTTTGTTTTATCTGAACCGTCAATGAACTTACAATCCTGAAAGTATTCGCTAGACTCGACATGTGTGCGATGCTCGCCCCATGCTGTATCACCATCCTCAAATTGATGTATATTAATATGGCAACAAAAGCACTTGACCACATCCTTTCTTGTACTTTGTTGTTCAGCATAATAGAAACCTGCCTGAGCCAGTGATTCTTTTGAAATATGATGGAAGTACCGCTCATTACCAGAAAATGATTTAAGTCTATCGTTATAATTTTCATAAGAAGGGAGTGTCGTAAAATTCGAACTTTTAAGGTGGCTGCAACCTTCCTTATGATCAAGCTGTTTTCCTGCCCTATAGGCCCGGTATAAGCTTTCAACCGACTTCTCGCTCGAACAACTTAAGCACCTGAGCAGTACACAATTCCCTTTTGCAAGCGTTATATGCCAGTCAGTTATTAACAAATGTGAAATAAAAGGCTCATCATACCCAAGGTGGTTTAAATATGGCTCGACAGTGGCTTGCCTTGATGCCTTCGGACGATTCTGAGCTGTAGGACTGTAGGCATTAACATGTCCTGAAATAGACGTGTTGGACATATGTCACCATTAATAGGTTATAAAAATAGGTTATAAAAACAATTACTCCAATTAGTAATCAGTCAGGCATCGAAACTGCCTTAAATCCTTTCTACCGTAATGAGTTATGCCAAAGTACAACCTGGGAGAGAGTATTAAATTAACCGTTTCCTCTCTGCTAGAGTTTTTTAAAACATAGCTTACAGGCTAACTCAGCACAGATAAGCACCTGACTATGTTCTTTCAGACTGCTTCCAATCCCTGTGTGGCTGTTGGCAGAAAAGTATACAGATTTATTGGATCAGGTAATTAACAGTTACACTGGGACTGAGACAATCATTTCCCGGGAAAGTTCGAACATGAATAATCAGCCGGATAGTTCCTGGATGAACTCCAGCATAAAGACGGACTGACCGGATCCGGGGTTGGGAAGCAAAAATCGTCTTTACGGGAGTGTGTCTGGATCATAATCTTTGTGGCTCTTGTTTCCACACTGGTTTGTGGGAACTCATAGTCTTCAGGGATAGTGTTCAGGGATTTTCTGCTCTCAGAAATTAGCCATCAGTGTTATCGAAGCACGGCTATTCTCTTGCCTGAGAGGCCTCCATGAGCGATGCAATCTGCTCGCTACACCGATATAATGCCTCCGCTTTCAATGCCCGAATGACGGATTGGCATTGATTGTACGTTCGTTTTTAAAAAATGAGAATCAGACTCAGGAGAAAATGATGTCGGCAGGCAATGGTGATACGAGCAGTAATCACAGCTCTAATAAGCAGTGGGGTGGCCGTTTCAGTGAAGGTGTGGATGCCTTTGTCGCTCGTTTTACCGCCTCTATTGATTTCGACCAGCGTCTGTATCGCCACGATATTCAGGGCTCCATGGCCCATGCAAAAATGTTGCAGCAATCGGGCATTCTTACTGAAGACGAACTGAATGCCATTCTCTGTGGTCTGGAAGATATCCTTGAGGATATTGAACAGGGGCGTATCAACTGGTCGATTGAACTGGAAGATATCCACATGAATATTGAGGCCCGGCTTACCGATCGCATTGGTGATGCGGGTAAAAAACTCCATACCGGGCGTTCCCGCAATGATCAGGTGGCTACGGATATTCGTTTATGGCTGCGGGAAGAAATTGATCATATTTCTGAAGAATTAAAGCGCCTGCAAAAAGGGCTGCTGGATGTTGCCGAGCGTGAAGCGGATACCATTATGCCCGGCTTTACCCATCTCCAGACTGCCCAGCCGGTGACCTTTGGTCATCACCTGATGGCCTGGTACGAAATGCTGGTTCGGGATCATGAACGTCTTCAGGATTGTCGCAAGCGTGTTAATGTCAGCCCACTGGGTTCGGCAGCACTGGCGGGAACCACCTATCCGATAGACCGTGAATTTACTGCATCTGAACTGGGTTTTGATCGTCCTTCCCGTAACTCCCTGGATTCTGTCAGTGACCGGGATTTTGCCATTGAATTCTGTGCTGCCGGTGCCCTGATTATGACGCACCTGTCACGGATGTCGGAAGAGCTGGTGCTCTGGACTTCGGCCCAGTTCAATTTTATTGATCTTCCTGACCGCTTCTGTACCGGCTCCTCTATCATGCCCCAGAAGAAAAACCCGGATGTGCCTGAACTGGTGCGGGGTAAAACCGGTCGTGTGAATGGTAATCTGGTGGCCTTATTGACGCTGATGAAATCCCAGCCACTGGCCTATAACAAAGATAACCAGGAAGATAAGGAACCACTGTTTGATACGGTGGATACCCTCAGGGATTGTCTGCGGGCTTTTGCGGATATGGTGCCCCACGTTCAGGCTCGTAAAGAGAATATGCTGGAGGCGGCTCGCAGAGGTTTCAGTACGGCTACGGATCTGGCAGATTACCTGGTTCGCCGGGGTATGCCATTTCGCAATGCCCATGAAGTGGTGGGCAAGGCCGTGGCCTTTGGTATTAAGGAAGGGCGAGACCTGTCTGAGATGACACTGGCCGAGCTTCAGGACTTCTCCGATACTATCGGGCAGGATGTGTTTGATGTTCTGACGCTGGAAGGTTCTGTGAGTGCCCGTAACCATCTGGGTGGTACAGCGCCGGAGCAAGTCAGGCAGGCCGTTTTGAATGCCCGTAAAACGTTGTAAGTATTTGCAGGATATACTCGTTCCCATGCTCTGCGTGGGAATGCATACGGAACTTACCGTATGCCGCAGGGGTTTCTGATAGCCGCAGTCTGAAGAGTTATGCAAAGCGAGAGAACGCGGAAGCACTCTGCCCCGGTGTGCCTTCACTCAGGCTTTTTTATTTGTGGCGAGTACGGTATGCATTCCCACGCGGGACCCACAGGGCCTAAAAGCATGGGAACGAGGCGTTCTCTGTGGTAAGAATATTTTTTGAGATGTTATTAATTCCATGAGCTTGTTGTTACATCAGATTGTGCTGCGGCAGGCTGAGCGCTCTCCTTTATCAAGAGCCCTCGGTTGCAAAGATCAGTGGTTTGATTACCAGACGGTTTCCCGTCAGATTCGATCCGTTGCTGCCGGGTTGCAGAAGCTGGGTTTGATTCAGCATGAGCGGGTTGCGATCTATCTGCCCAAAATTCCCGAAGCCGTGTTTGGCTTCTTTGGGACAACAGCAGCCGGTGGTGTCATGGTTCCCGTGAACCCGATACTGAAGGCACCGCAGGTCTTTCACATTCTCAAAGACTGCAATGTTCGTGTACTGATTACTAACAAAGCACGTTATCAACAGCTCGAAGCTGAAATTCATCAGTACCATGATCTTCTTCATATAGTTCTTGTGGATGGTCTTGTGGATGGTCTTGTGGATGGCGAGTTGCCGGAAACCCTGAGTTGGTCGCAGTTCATTCAGCCCTGCGCCTGGTGGCAGCCAGTGCCATCCATTGATGCCGATATGGCGGCTATTCTTTACACCTCTGGCAGTACAGGAAAACCCAAAGGTGTTGTCCTCTCTCATCGAAATATGGTGACCGGCGCCAGCAGTGTTGCCGAGTATCTGGGCAATACACCAGAAGATCGACTGTTGGGTATTCTGCCATTCAGCTTTGATTATGGCTTCAGTCAGTTGACGACAGCATTTCTGGTGGGGGCAAGCTGCTATCTCCTGGAATACCTGCTGCCAAGGGATGTTATTAAAGCGGTAGAACAGCAGCAGATAACCGGCCTTGGTCTGGTTCCGTCACTCTGGGTGCAGATTGCTGAATTGAATTGGCCTGAGGGGGCTGGTGACAGTCTGCGCTACTTCACCAATACCGGCGGTGCCATGCCCACAGCAATACTGGCGGTACTGCGACATCGTTTTCGATATGCAAAACCCTACCTGATGTATGGATTGACCGAGGCATTCCGCTCCTGCTTTTTACCACCGGAAGCGGTGGATTTAAGGCCTGATTCCATCGGAAAAGCGATTCCCAATGCGGATGTCATGGTTATTAATGAGCTGGGTGAAGCCTGTGGCCCTCACGAACCCGGAGAACTGGTTCATCGCGGTGCACTGGTCAGCATGGGATACTGGAATGACCCTGAGCGAACGGCTGAACGCTTCAGGCCTGCACCCTGCTCCATCCCTGAAATCCCCAATAAGGAACTGGCGGTATGGTCTGGTGATATCGTAAGAAAAGACGACGAAGGATATCTTTATTTTATTGGTCGCCGGGATGACATGATCAAAACATCTGGTTACCGCGTCAGCCCTACGGAAGTGGAAGAGGTTGTTTACTCGTCAGGCATGGTTGCTGAAGTTGCGGCCATTGGTGTTCCTCATGCCCGTTTGGGGCAGGCCATCGTGCTGGTGGTGGTCAGCAGTGATAACAGTGCCATTGATGGGGCATCACTGGTTCGTCACTCCCAGCAGTACCTGCCAGCTTATATGGTGCCCATGAAAGTTATTCAGCAACAGGCCCTGTCCAGAAACCCCAACGGTAAAATAGATCGAAAGCCATTAATGGATGAGTACCGGAGCCTTTTTCAGGAGCAGCTTCAGGAGCAGCTTCAGGAGGCACCTGTCTTGTGAAAGGTCTTGCGAAAGAGAGTATGAGTAAAGGACATCATCGGCTGGAAGCCCTCCAGTCAAGGGATAATCAATTACTGATTGCCGGGCATACCGCTGCAGGGTTGGTCAATATTGCCGGTTCTTCGCCCTGTTATATTTATGATCGACGGGCCCTTTCAGAAAGAGTCTCTCAATTCCGTCAGCAGATGCCCGGGGAGCTGAAGCTCCATTACGCGATCAAAGCCAACCCTATGGCTGCGGTGGTTGGGCATATGGCACAGTATGTTGATGGACTGGATGTCGCTTCCCACAGGGAAATGCTCGTTGCCCTGGGCAGTGGTATGGATGTTGCCAATATCAGTTTCGCCGGGCCGGCAAAGGGTATTCACGAGCTCAGAGCTGCCGTTGCCGCTGGTATTACAGTCAATATCGAGTCTCCTCTTGAGCTTCAGCGGCTGTACCAGTGCCATGATGAACTGGGAATTCGCCCTCGTGTAGCGTTTAGAGTTAATCCAGACTTTGAGCTGAAATCTTCAGGTATGAAGATGGCGGGTGGTCCAAAACAGTTTGGCATTGATGCAGAACAAATGCCGTCTATTCTGGCCGGGCTTGATCTGGAAAGGCTGGACTTTCAGGGATTCCATATTTTTTCCGGATCACAGAATCTCAAGGCGGAATCCCTCATTGAGTGTCATCAGCAAACCTTCGAATTGGCTGCACGGTTGGCGGAGCAGGTACCTGCTCCGGTAAAACACGTCAATATCGGTGGTGGCCTGGGTATTCCCTATTTTCCCGGCGAACAGACGCTGGAGTTGAGTGGTATCGCTGAAAATCTGCAATACCTTCTGGACCATCGGCCCGAGTCACTCAAGTCATCGGAGTTTGTGATGGAACTTGGCCGCTGGCTGGTGGGTGAGGCCGGTTACTATATCTGTCAGGTGACGGATAAAAAGGAATCCCGAGGGCAAACATTTCTGATGACTGACGGTGGGCTCCATCACCACCTGTCAAATTCCGGAAACTTCGGTCAGGTAATTCGTAAAAACCACCCTGTTGTCCTGGCTCACTGTCTGGAAAGTGAGGAAAGGGAAGTGGTGGAAATTGTTGGTCCGCTTTGTACTCCTCTGGATATTGTGGGGGCAAAACTGGCGTTGCCAAAGGCAGAGGTTGGAGACTTTATAGTTGTGCTGCAGTCCGGAGCCTATGGTGCCACAGCCAGTCCACAGAAATTTCTTGGCCATCCTGAAGTGGTTGAGATGTTAATCTGATTTTTTATTATTTTGTCGTCTATATAGCAGTGTTTCCAAAATGCCCCTGCGGGATTGTTCTTAGAGTGAACCATTCCGGTCAGAAAGGATTCTAACCTGAATAAAAATAACCGGGAATGGTTTAATAATTTCTGTCACATGACTTTGCACCGCCATTGTGAACTCTCTTGCTGTGGTACAGTCTTAACCGCCTTCCAGAATGTCAGACGACTCTGAATATCAGAATCATTGATTGCAAGCCAAGGCAGGGAGGCTTTATTTGATTCCTTGAAAAAGTGATAACATTTGTTCATTTCTTTCATAAGATTATTCTGTATTTCTGCGTTGGTCAATGCGGTTTTTCTGGTTATTTTATCAACAGAACCGGCAACCGGTTTAAAAGTGATGCCCTGGTATACCTGCTTAATAATCTCCTGATTAGAGCTTGAGCAGAATTTCTGCTCAAGCTCTTGGTTTAGATAGCCCTGATTATCAGGAATAGCGAACAGTTTTAGATAGGATGTCAGTATGATTGCTGAAAGCATGAATTCCTTAATATTACAAAGCCATGTGTATAGCTCGACTAGCTGTGATAAAACGGTTGGGGATGCATTCAGTCTTTTTAAAGCTTTAATCAATATTTCATAATCGATAAATGAATTTTGGTTAAGGTTTGTTGCTAGATAATAATCATATTGTTTGCAGATCATCAGGTGAGTTAGAAGCATTTCTGGAAAAAAATCACCGGTTTTATGAAGTATCATAATTATTTTTGGTAGTAATATATGGTATTCATGGTTTCGATGGTCGATACTCGTATCGTTAGTGAGAGGATTATGTCTGACACTTCTGGAAGATCCGAATATTCCTGCCCAGTTTCCATAATAGAATGATTTGAAATAGTTGAACATCTTGGCTGCAGAAAATCTATGCCGCTGCTTTAATCTGCTGAATTCATCCTGGAGTATTTTCTCTACGCTGGAAAAAAATTCTTGAAGATTAGGCTTCAAGAGTATTGCATTTTTTCTTGTTAAATAATTTTCGTAATGTAACAGTTTGTTGATTAAACTGTTTATCGAAGTCAGATAAAAAAAGCTTTGCTGGGTTTTATTCTCTAATCTGTTTTTTGATGAGTATACTATTCTGGCTCTATAATTTATTGGTAATATACGGCCAGAAATAAATATCAGGTTAATTGGTGATGAGCTTGTCTGTAGAGATTTGAATATGGTCTCGATGATACTATCACTGTTTTGTATTAGTTCAGATAAATGCTTATCAGAATCGGTTTCTTTTGTTGTTTTATTTTCATAAAAATCTATTAGTTTATTTGCTTCCTCCTCGTAGGTTGATACTAATCTTTTCGCTTTTTTTGTGTCATACCATTCTGTTAATGACGATGCCGATTTATTCATGCGTTTTAATGTTTCGACAATGTCTGTCAATTCTTTTTTTTTATCATATTGATTGTGTGGTGTTACCCGCTTCTGCTCTTTTTCCTCTTGTTGTTTCGCTGTTTCCATCATTTCCTCTCTATCTGTCATCTCCTTCAGCTCAAGCTGTTTCTCTTTATCTGCCAGCGCCATCTCTTTCAGCTCAAACTGTTTCTCTTTATCTGCCAGCGCCATCTCTTTCAGCTCAAACTGTTTCTCTTTATCTGTCATCGCTATCTCCATCAGCTCAAGCTGTTTCTCTTTATCTGTCATCGCCATCGCCATCGCCATCGCCATCGCCTTCAGCTCAAGCTGTTTCTCTTTATCTGCCAGCTTCTTCTTATGCACCTCAAGCTGTTTTACCAGCTTCTTCTTATTCACCTGAAGCTGTGTCTCTTTCTCTGTCTGTGCCTTCTTCATTATCTCCAGTTGTGTCTCTTTCTCTGTCTGTGCCTTCTTCATTATCTCCAGTTGTGTCTCTTTCTCTGTCTGTGCCTTCTTCATTATCTCCAGTTGTGTCTCTTTCTCTGTCTGCTCCTTCTTCATCATTTCCAGCTGTTTTGTTCTATCTGCTTGCTCCGCTTCCTTCTCCATATATATGGTCTTTTGAGACCTGTCTGATTGCAGTTCACTCGATGGAGGAGAAGTTTTTGATGCAGAAAATGGAACAGGAGCGATAGCGGCTTTTGGGATTGTAATTGGGCGGCTCTGTTTATCAGGGAGTGTTGATTTCTCATATTTCTTGGTGGTGGAATAATATTCCTTAAGCCGGTCATAGCAGGTTTGGAGAAGGTGGGGGCTGACAGAGGGTAGTAGGCCAATGCTAGAGAGATCGTAAATAGTTATAATTTTTTTCAAGTATTTATTTTTCTCTGCTTTATTTTGGCTACTGTTCACAGTACAAGCATTGAGATAGCTTTTTATAGAGTCTTCAAGAGGACATATGCTGAGTGTTCTGGTAGTCCCATCATTAAAGCATACAGTTTTCAATGTGACAGGCTGTTTATAAGGTTGCCTGAAATAATAAGAGTCATTGATCTGTTTTTCTGGCTTATAAGTGATATCAATTCTCAGGATCTCTTGTTCGTTACATTCTATAATGATTGATGTCAATACCCCTATAGTTAGTATATCATCATGGACTGATGCATTTTCCCCTTTACATACTTCATTAATATTTTTAGGTTCTGTTTCTTTAAATACAATAAATTGGTCTTTAAGTTCTTCTCCCAAAGACGCTTTGAGACAGTGTTGTATTTCTTTTATATTGGGATTGGTATGATCAATGGCTAAGTCGAAATCATGACTTTGTGTCGTATCAGATGGAAAATCTAACTTGGCTGATTTAATAATATTTTCGAAAGCTGCAATAATTTCTTTGTTGTCTTCTTTGCAGCTTGAGCAGAAAGCTCTGGGGCTGTTGACCTTGTCAGGTATGCTAAATGATACAGACGTTGATCCATGGAGAACGTAGTCGCTTTTAGTCAAGTAAAGAATTAAGACTAATGTTAAGTGTTTTTTTAAGGCTAGTTTTGTATCATCATTAGGCAATTTAGCAAGCTGTTGAAGTTTCTTGACGGTCAAGTCTTCTTTTAGTCCAGTACTATAAGGAGTATTCGAAGCTGGAAAAGTTATTGTTTTTTCTACTTCGCTTGATACTGGATTATAACGATGGTTTATATGTTTGGTGAAGGGGACGGATGAACTAATCATATAAGTAATTAACCATTTCTATTTAAATAGTTTAAAAATATGACTAATGGATCAGTGGAAAGTTCCAAGAAATTAGCTTTTATAGGTGAATTGGTTTTATTAAAAAAAACGGCTCGACCAGTATTGATGAGCCTGTCCAATACGCGAGGAATGAAGCTTGTTTTTAATCGAACGTTCCAAATATATAATTGCAAATGATCAACTGCTTATAAACGCCATATCCTGATGCCATAAGTGAGAATTTATAGCTCATGACTCTGTATTTGATTAAGGGGGTATTCTCCCCCCATTTGTAGTTAATCTGTAATGACTACATGCAGAATGTTCAGGCAAATGCCTCAGCATTGTTAATATAAGTCATCACGGTGCCAACGGTGGCAAATAGTTCAGCATCCAGGTCATCATCATTTACCGCAATACCAAACGTTTCTTCCAGCGCGGTAATCAGTCCCACCACTGCCATAGAGTCGAACTCCGGCAGAGCACCCAGCAGCTCAGTGCTTTCATTGAACTCACTGGTATCCAGCTTGAGAAGATCGGTCAAAATAGTATTCAGTTGTTCCAATCTGGTCATGTATTGTCCTGGAAGAAAAAGCAGTAACTCTAGTCATTTTCATACTATGGCGCAACTGTGGTTAGTCAGTAGTCAGTAGTCAGTAGTCAGTTGTCAGTGTCGGTAGCGTGGTCGTCAGCAGCCAGGAAACGGAAACTTCTATTATGACACTGGTTGCTGTTTGAGCTGACGCTCGAGAGCCTGCCATACCAGTGCTGGTGTCATAGGCGCAAAAATCTTCGGGTCCGTTACCGGGTAGTTGCCTTTTGGACATTGCTCCAGGGTTAAGTGCTTCTGACCCATGCCATAGGCGCCTACCTTCAGGGGGCTGGTAGGGCCATAGAGTGATACGGCGGGAACTTCCAGTGCTGCCGTTAAATGCCCAAGGCCGGTGTCAACAGCAACCGCAGCCTGAGCCTCACAGATCACGCCGGCAACTGCCGCCAGTGACAGCCTGGGCAGAACGATAGCCTGATTGCTGGCGCTGGCAATACGTTCAGCCCTGGCTTTTTCCTTTTCATTACCCCATGGCAGCACAATGTTTAAACCGGCCTGATTTACGTTTTGAGCCAGTTCACACCAGTAGTCCTCGGGCCAGTGCTTGGTTGGCCATGTAGTGCCGTGAATAAAAACAACATAAGGCGTTTCCCGGACCAGCCCTTTTGGGAAGTTGTTCTTATTAAGCAGGAATTGCCCGGGTGCTTTCGGCAGCGCGTATACAAGGGACATGGCAAAGAGCTGGCGGACTCGCTCAACGGCATGCTGGTTCCAGTCAACGCTCTGTGGGAACGGGTAAAAGCGGCTGGCAATGGGTTCCCGGGCGGAATGCTTATCCAGACCAAACCGTGGTCCACGGGCCTTTCTGGCCAGCAGTGCGCTTTTTAACAGTCCCTGGGCATCAATCACCCCATCGTAATTGCTGGCACCAACGCGCTTCTTGAATTGCTGCCACTCTCCGGACTTCCAGGTTTGGATCAGTGACTTCCGCCAGCGGCGAATAGCCACAGGGATGACCTGGTCAACGGCAGGATGCCAGGCAGGAATTTCTGCAAAGCTTTCTTCCACAACCCAGTCAAAGCGAATGCCCGGAATAGCGGCAGCGGCATCAGTAAGGGCAGGAAGGGTGTGGATAACATCCCCCATGGACGATGTTTTCACCACCAGAACGTGCTTTGACTGAGTCAATGCAAGTCTCCCCCTTCTTTTGCCCACTGTATTTTAAGATGCTCTTCAGAGTGCCTTGTCAGATGAAAAATGGCAGCCAGAACCATGTCCGGAGACAGCTGTTTCAGACAGTTCATATGGCCCAGGGGACACTCCCTTTGATAGCAGGGGCTGCACTCCAGGTTCAGGAAAAGCGTTGCACTGTTTTTATTCATGGGCGGCGTGTGGTCAGGACTTGTTGACCCGTAGACAGCCACCAGTGGGCGGCTCAAGGCAGCCGCTATATGCATCAGGCCCGAATCATTGCTGACCACCGCGCTGGCATATGACAGCAGGTCTATAGCGTCCGCGAGGGAGGTTTCACCGGCCATGTTGTGACAGTGATGCTGAAGTGAATCCGGTAAACAGCCTTTGATTTCAGAGGTGACCGCTTTATCTTTGGCCGAACCAAACAACCACACCTGCCAGCCCTGTTCAGCAAGGGATCTGGCCACTTCGGCATAGTAACCTGCAGGCCATTGCTTGGAAGGGCCGAATTCAGCACCCGGGCACAGTGCCAGAATGGGCATGTCCGTGTGCAGGCTGTACTGTCGGAGCACTTTATGGACGGTGTTGTGATTGACCTGCAAAGCAGGAATTGGCAAAGGCTTTGGCAACTCTGCGCCTTCCGGGTAGGCGAGGGCAATGAATCGTTCCACCATCAGGGGGTACTGGCTTTTGTCCAGCTTGCGAATGTCATTAAGCAGGCCGTAGCGCATTTCCCCCCGCCAGCCAATTCGATGTTTGATGTTTGCCCAGAACGGCACCAGGGCCGACTTGAATGAGTTGGGCAAAGTAATGGCATGGGTATACTTTTCCTGCCTCAGGCTTTTGCCAAGCTGATAGCGGGCGCTTAGCCCAAGTTTTCCATGGCCAAGGGGTATATCAATGCCTCTGCGAACTTCGGGCATACGTTCAATGATGGGCAGGCTCCACGCCGGGGCAAGTACATCAATGATGGCATCAGGATGTTGTTGTTTTATGGCAATGAACAGTGTTTGGGCCATCACCATGTCCCCCACCCACGAGGGACCGACGATCAGGTATTTCATCCCGTCAGGAATTCCTTATATTGAATGGGGGGAATTATAAGCGGTGTGAGGGATATGTAAAAACTAAGAGGCACTTGCCAGTGTAAAAAAGCTGGAAGTTGATTGTTCTTTGCTTCCAGCTTCCAGCTTCTTTTATCAGGCCTTTGGAATGGCCTTCAGGGTAGCCACCAGAAGATCCCAGAATTTGGCAACACTCTGAATATGCACTTTCTCATCAGGCGAGTGAGGGAAACAGATCGTTGGGCCAAAGGAGATCATGTCCCACTCAGGATACTTGCTGCCCAGCAGGCCGCACTCAAGCCCTGCGTGAACCACCTGAACACCGGCTTCCTGATCATACAGATCCGCATAAACCTGTTTCATAATCACCAGAATCTGAGAGTCAGGGTCTGGTTTCCAGCCTGGATAACTGTCAGAGAAGATGACTTCTGCATCCAGCATTTTAAACAGACCCGCCACTGCATCACACAATGCATCATTACAGCTGCCTACCAGACTTCTTGGCAGGATATGGGCTTTGATCTTGCCTTCGCTGATGGTCAGAACACCCAGATTCAAAGAGGTCTCTACAACGCCCTCAATGGAATCGCTCATTCTTTGAGCACCGTTAGGGCAGGCGTTTACCGCGGCTACCCACTTGCGCTGGTCTGTGAGTGACATCAGTTCCGCTGAAGGCTCTGCATCACTCAGAGTCAGTTTCAGGTTGGGTTCTGCAACCGCCAGCTCGGTAGCCAGTTCATTGCAGGACTGGTCAAAAATGTTGGCACAGGCTGCCAGTGATGACTCAGGAATGGCAATCACTGCAGACGCTTCACGGGGGATGGCATTAGCCAGGGAGCCACCGGTCAGACTGGCGATACGAACACCTTCTGCTTCCAGTCGATGCAGGGTGCGCATCACTAGCTTGATGGCATTGCCTCTGCCCAGGTGGATATCACATCCGGAGTGACCGCCCTTGAGCCCGGAAATGGACAGGGTTTTGAAGGCCAGTCCACTCTGGGCAGCTTCTGTAGCGTACTCGCCGTTTACTTCGATACGGGTACCACCGGCGCAGCCAATGTAGAGTTCACCTTCGTCTTCAGTATCCAGGTTCAGAAGGATTTTTCCCTTTAAAATACCGGACTCAAGCCCTTGAGCTCCAATCATGCCGGTCTCTTCCGTGGCGGTAAAAAGCGCTTCGATGGGGCCGTGCTGCACGTCTTTGGAAGCCAGCACTGCGAGGGCTGCGGCCATGCCAATACCGTTGTCTGCACCCAGGGTCGTGCCTTCAGCAGTGACCCAGTCGCCATCAATATAGGCTTTAATGGGATCTGTCGGGAAATCATGAACGGTGTCGTTATTTTTCTGAGGCACCATATCCATGTGTCCCTGAAAGATAACGCCAACGCGATTTTCCATGCCGGGCGTCGCATTCTTGCGAATGATGACATTGCCTGCCGCATCGGACTGGCACTCCAGATTGTATTCTTTGGCAAAACCAATCAGGTGCTCACGAATTTGCTCCTCATGAAAAGAAGGATGGGGAATATCACAGATGGCGGAAAAGTGCTGCCACAGTGCGTGAGGCTGCAGTTCGTGGATAGCGCTCATTTAAGACTCCAGTGCTAGCTCTGTTGACTGTTGTATCTGACTAATTATTCGCAGGGTACTCATAGTGGGGACATTGGTACAAAACATCAATGGCGTTGTTTATTTAACGATGTGTCTGTTTGTCCATGGTCAATTAAAAGTCAGCTAAAACCAGATGGGCCTAATTTCCAGGCTCTGAGGCTGTCGCAAAACCCTCCGAAAACCTCGTTCCCAGGCTTTGCGTGGGAATGCCGGCACCGTGCTTGCTGATGGGGTATGGCGCTACCACGCAGAGCGTGGGGGGCAAGGAAAAATGTACAAGTTATTCCGGGACAAATCCGAAGTCCCACCAGCAAGGCTCTTCTATTTTTTTTGGAAAGCGGACGACGGACTACGGCTCTTTTGTGACGTCGTAGCTTTTAAGCTACACTGCGCAAGTGAGTAAAATAAAACAGCACGATACCTTTGTCCGTTGGCTGAAGACTGTCAGGGATCAGAAGGCCAAAGCAGCGATCTTATCCCGGTTAGGCGCTTTGAGTTTGGTCTGTTTGGGAGCGATGTAAAACCAGTTGGTGAAGGGCTCAGTGAGTTAAGGGTTGATGTTGGCAAAGGCTACCGGGTTTACTTCAAAAGACGAGGTGAGGAGTTGATTATTGTCTTTTGCGGAAGCCAGAAAAAAGATCAACAGAAACAGATAGAGCTGGCCAGAGCCTTGTATAAAGAATGGAGGAAAGCCAATGAATGAATCAATAACTGATTTCGATCCTGCTGATTATCTCGATAGTGATGAGGCTATACAGCACTACATTGATGAAGCGGTTGCAACAGGCCATGCCGGATTTATAGCCGATTCTCTGGGTGTGGTAGCCAGGGCGAGGGGAATGACTCGCCTGGCAAAAGACACTGGGCTGTCCCGGGAGAGCCTCTACCGTTCATTGAGTGAAAACGGTAACCCGAACCTGAAAACCCTGTTGGCTGTTTGTGCCGCTCTTGGTGTTACCATCAGGATAGGTAATCAGCTTTAGAAGACCGTTGTCCGTGACCTCATTCCCCCACTCTGCATGGGCATGCTAGCTAACTGGCAACCGTGCTTGCTGATGGGGCATGGTGCTACCACGCAGGACCCACAGGGCCTGAAAGCGGGGGAGCGAGGAATAGCCCATGCTGATGGGGGATTACGTACTATTGCCCGTTGAAGGGAGGGGGACGCAAGCGAATTGAGCTACTTCTTTGTTAGCAGTCATGAGTTTAAATATCCGGCAAATAATCAGTGGTCGTCTATCTTTATGGATATTTGGGTCTGGCTTGTTAGCAAGGTGTGAGAATTCATGAATAGTTACGTTGGCGTTTATAGTGTTGTATGTAATAAAGCAGCTTCTGTTCTTATTATGGTGTCATTGCCGCTTATTGTTCTGTGTCCACTTGCTCATGCCGACTATATTGGTCCCGGTGCTAATGTGGTGGGTAGTTCTACAGTGTCTGCTATTTTAAAGAAACCTGTGGATGATATGAGGGTGGTTCTTAGAGGTAATCTGGTCAAGAAAATCAAGCATGAAACCTACCTGTTCAGTGATGGTACCGGAGAGATTCAGGCCGATATTGATGACAAGGATTTTCCGGCTCAGCCGGTGAATGCCAAAACCAAAGTAGAGCTGGTGGGTGAGGTTGATTTAGGTCGAAAGTACGGCGTAGAAATTGACGTGAAAACGCTGCGGATTCTCAGCCCTTGACGTAGTCCGCATTCCGTGGTCCGAAAAAGCCAGTCTTAGGGAAGCGGCAAACCAGGATATACCGTTCTTTGCCACGGAGACACAAAGGCACGGAGAAGCGCTCTTTTAAAAGCTTTTCTTTTCTCTGTGTCTCCGTGCCTCCGTGGCGAATATAAGCTGGTATCTTTTAAAAGCAGCTTCTCTTATCTTTTTCGGATTACGGATTACGGATTACGGACAACGGCTTAATCAGCAGAGATTTAACCACTCCGGCCATTCCTGACGTTTACCACGAACCTGGTCAAAGTACATGGACTGCAGCTTTTCAGTGATCGGGCCTCGTTTACCAGAACCGATCTTGCGTCCATCGTGTTCACGGATCGGCATTACTTCAGCGGCTGTTCCCGTAAAGAATGCTTCTTCAGCGATATACACCTCATCACGGGTGATGCGCTTCTCCCGAACTTCCAGCCCAAGCTCTTTGGCAAACTGCATGATGGTATCCCGGGTAATGCCTTCCAGACAGGAAGTCAGCTCAGGCGTGTAGAGACCCCCCCCTTTAACAAGAAAGATATTCTCACCACTGCCTTCGGCGACATAACCTTCATTATCGAGCAATAGTGCTTCTTCACAGCCGCTGTCCAAAGCCTCCCGCAGAGCCAGCATGGAGTTTATGTAGTTACCATTGGCTTTGGCCTTGCACATGGTGATGTTTACATGGTGTCGTGTATATGAAGAGGTGCGGATTTTGATGCCACTTTCCAGTGCTTCCGGAGACATATAAGAGGGCCAGTTCCAGGCGGCAATGATCGTATGTACCTTAAGGCCTTCAGCTCTCAGTCCCATCCCTTCTGAGCCCAGAAAACACATTGGTCGCAGGTAGGCTTCATCAAGGCCATTCTCACGAACGACGAGCTTCTGCGCTTCGTTCAGTTCTTCCTTGCTGTAGGGAATTTCCATCCTCAGGATATGGGCGCTGCGGAACAGGCGGTCCGTGTGTTCTTTCAGGCGAAAAATAGCAGGCCCTTCTGGCGTGTTATAGGCTCTGACTCCTTCAAAAACCCCCATGCCATAGTGCAAAGTGTGGGTGAGTACATGGGTTTTGGCTTCACGCCAGGGAGTCAGTTCTCCATCAAACCAGATAACGCCATCACGGTCGGCGAAAGACATCGGGAAACTCCAGTGTTAAATTGTTTTATGTGCGCAAGAGCCTGAAAGCGCTATTGGAGGATAAAATGACAGGAATGCCAAAGGGATAACCCTGACAGGAAAGCTGTCCGAAAAGGCTTAATACCGGTTTTAAGTAAGATTAAGAGTATTTTATTTTATCCGAGGATTTTTTTACCAGATTTACCCGTTATTTCGGATTGAACTATTCGGTTAAACTGCTGTGTACGAGTCAACGATCACAAACTTTAAATTTGATCTGTCAGCGGAGTTTACCTGGATTGGTTCTGTTGATAACAAAAATAATAGCGGCGGTTTCCCCATAGGCTGAGTAATATTGGAGTTGTCAAACCAGTGTATCCTGTTACAGAAAGTTATTATCTCTTAGGAAATAATCAGCGGTCTGGGCATTGCTTTAGCTTAGTTTTGGGCGAAGGAGAAATTTTTCATTTTCCCAATTTTTTTTCAGTCCCGGGGTATCGGAAACCTCTGGAAACAATGAAATCGGAAATGTACGTCCTGGTTTTTAATTTTATGAATCAGATGCAGTCTGGAAAGTCTCTTCGGCTTTGTGGAAGTCTGGGGTTGTTGGTCCAGCTGCTATCATATGGTACTTCATGTGATGAAATAAGACATGTGGAACGTGAACTGAAAACACCGCCTTTTGCGATAATTCCAAAGAAACTGCATGAAACCGCTGATGTTGACTTACAATCCACGCAAGAGCGGAGCGAAGCTATTGATGGGATAAAGAGTATTCTTGATTTTTATCTTAATAAGATAAATAAAAATGGAGATTATAGAGTCACGCCATCCGTAAATTTTGTTAGTGTCCGCAAAGAATATGTTAACGAAAGCAGGCATATCCCTGGTCAGCCAACGGTCATGGTGAATAAACGCACTCTTGATGTGAGATCGTGTCTCCGTGGTGACATTGTTTTTCGTGTTGATATTACGGAAGGATATGATCAGTGTTGTTTACCAATATGTGGACAACAAAAGTTGTATGCTGATCAATATATAGGCGTTATTAATACATGCTCTTTAGAACAATTGGTTCAGGATATGTTATGGGCCTGTCTCTTATACACATCTGACGCTGCCGACGA
>NZ_JAVRMB020000405.1:0-9031 GCF_031844845.1 Endozoicomonas sp. | reverse complement strand
GTCCATCTTCAAAACTCAGGTTTGGTTCGGCAAACAGTTTCTGGATGACTTCGACCAGTGCCGTTTTTTTCAGGTTGTATCTTTTGCCCCGTAGCGTCCACAGTGTTTCTACCAGAACCACGTCAGTGATTAACACTTTCCGGGAACCATTCATTAATCGGTTCGCTTTTGGTGATTGCTGCTCATCATCCCCAAGCAGATAACGCAGTAATATATTGGTATCAATAGCGATCATGATTCCATTCCGGTTTGTCGGGATGACTCTTCGCTAACCCGTGTATCGCTTTTTATATCTTTAAGAAATCCCTGTGCAGCCCCTTTGTTTTTTTTGATGATGGTGATGTGGCCGAAATTGTCCACATAACTTTCATACTCATCTCCGGGGGCAAGCCCGGCCTGTCGGCATTGTTCTGCTGGCAGGGTGATCTGGCGCTTTGGGCTGATCATTGGCATAAGACTTTGTCCTGTTGGTTGCTATCTTTACTTTTTATTTAAAAGTAAAGATAGCAGTCTGTTTGCCTGTGTCAAAACGTTACCGGTGTTTTTTGCAAGAGAGGTTACTGTTGCGCGGGGAGGTCACGAGTTGGCCCGGAAGCGAGCCAACCTGCTTAAAGGGTTTAAAAGCTACGGGCAACCGCAAAATCCGCAAGATCCGCCATGGCGCTGCGGTACTCACCTTCCGGAAGTCGACTCAGGCATCGCTTGGCTTTTGTCGCATACTCCCGGGCTTTGGCGGCAGTATATTGAATGCCTCCACCGCTGCGAACGGCTTCAGCAACCGCTTCAATATTATCCCGTCCACCTTGCTCAATAGCCTCCCGAATCAGTGTCTTCTGATCACTGGTGCCGTGCTTGAGTGTGTAAATCAGAGGCAGGGTAGGCTTGCCTTCTGCCAGGTCGTCACCCAGGTTTTTTCCCATGGCTTCAGCGTCACCATCATAGTCAAGAAGATCATCGATCAGCTGGAAGGCAGTGCCAAGATAGTTGCCGTAGCTGGCCATGTCGCTTTCCAGTTCCGGGCTGGCCTTGCTGAGTACCGCGGCTGTTTGGCTTGAGGCCTGGAACAGCATGGCCGTTTTGCAGCGAATAACTTCCATGTAGTCGGATTCGGTGGCATCAGCATTATGAATATTCATCAGCTGCATCACCTCACCTTCGGCAATGACATTGGTGGCATCTGCCAGGATATGGAGCAGCTTGAAGCTTTCCAGACCAATCATCATCTGGAATGCGCGGGAGTAGAGGAAATCACCAACCAGTACACTGGGGGCATTACCCCAGAGCGCATTGGCAGTATCCCGACCACGGCGTAAGTCTGATTGATCCACGACATCATCATGAAGAAGCGTGGCGGTGTGCAGGAATTCAATGATGGCCGCCAGGGGAACATGATTGTAGTCATTGTAACCACAGGCCCGTGCAGTCAGCAGTACAAGCAATGGGCGTAGCCGCTTGCCACCGGACTTAATGATGTATTCACCGATTTTACTGACCAGGGTAACGTCAGAGTGCAACTGCTCATGGATGCACTCGTTAACCCTGTTAAAGTCGTCGTGAACTGCGGTCTGAAAAGAAGCTTGTTGTCTATCCGGCATCTGGTTGCTTTGGTGGGGGGGAAATCAGGCATCGTATTTAGTGCTACAGCAACTGTCAATAGCCGCCTGCTTTGAAGGCACTTATACCGAGTCTCTACAGGATCCTTACTTATGTCTGTGAAAGGAGCTGCAGGCCTTTTAATCTCTTTTATTGATTAAGATGGGATAAAATGCCAACAGGTCTTGCCAGCGGGGCTGGACTTCCTTAAAATTTGCGCCCCTATCTGAGAATCCGGTGCGGTGTGCCGTTTTGTCATGGATTGCTGATACTGCTTTTTTCAGTGCTTGCTGTTTTTGGTAAGTCATCAGCTCATGAGGTGCCGCCCAGCCCCAAGAGCCTTGAGCTTTATGGGAAGTGGTTTTTAGATAGATACAAATTCCGCCATGCCTTTCCAGGGCCGGCGGATGCCTTTGACAAAGAGGCTCTCAGGATTTTCGGAGATTAAAGTATGTACGCAGTTATCAAAACTGGTGGTAAGCAGTACCGTGTGACCGAAGGAGAATTCCTGAAGGTTGAGAAGCTGGACACTGCCGCTGGTGAAAGTCTGGACATCATCGACGTTCTGCTGATCGCCAATGGCGAAGAGCTGACAGTTGGTGCTCCAGTGATTGAAGGCGCTAAGGTTACTGCTGAAGTTGTCAGCCATGGCCGTGGTCCAAAAATCAAGATCATCAAGTTCAAGCGTCGTAAGCACCATCGTAAGCAGATGGGTCATCGTCAGTGGTTCACTGAGCTGAAGATCACCAGCATCGCTGGTTAATTATTGCTGATGGATCCGGTTCTCGGATCTGTTCAAGACTTCTAAGGACGGTCTCTGGTGTGGTAGCCGGTGGCAGGTCCGGGATAAAAGGAGAGCAAGATGGCTCACAAAAAAGCTGGTGGTAGTACTCGTAACGGTCGCGATTCAGAAAGCAAACGCCTTGGTGTCAAGATCTTTGGTGGTCAGGCTATCCAGGCGGGTGCCATTATCGTTCGTCAGCGTGGCACCAGGTTCCACGCTGGTGTTAACGTAGGCATCGGCAGGGATCACACGCTGTTCGCTAAAGCCGACGGTAAGGTCGTGTTTGAAGTGAAAGGTCCAAATAAGCGCAAGTATGTCAGCGTAGCCTCTGCATAATGGCGTTTGAGTCGTCAGTGGTTATCTGATGATTGCTGATGCTTTCATTTGCTGATGCTTTTATTTGCTGATGCTTTTATTTGCTGATGGCTCTTTCTGAAAGCCCCGCTATCGCGGGGCTTTTGTGTTTCTAAGTGTGTTATACCAGACAGTGCCTCCAGATGGGTTTTTCATTCAGAGAGTTTATCTGCAGGCATTGCAGATAGCTGGTATCACTGCAGTTGTTGTTGCAAGAGAGTTAGGCAATGAAGTTTGTAGATGAAGCGACAATCGCGGTTCAGGCGGGCAAGGGTGGTAATGGCGCTCTGAGTTTTCGTCGTGAGAAGTATATTGAAAGGGGTGGTCCCGACGGTGGTGACGGCGGTGACGGCGGTAGTGTTTATGTGGTCGCTGAAAATGATTTGAATACGCTGGTGGATTTTCGCTACCAGAAGCATTACCAGGCACAAAATGGCGGGGGAGGGCGTGGACGCAACTGTACCGGGGCTAAAGGTTCTGATATTGAACTGACCGTACCAGTAGGTACGACCGTTGTGGATAATGATACCGAAGAGGTTATCGGAGACCTGACTCACATTGGGCAGCGCATCAAAGTGGCTCAGGGTGGTTTTCATGGTTTGGGTAACACCCGCTATAAGTCCAGTGTGAATCGTGCGCCCAGACAGACCAGTCCGGGCTCTGAAGGTGAGTGCAGAGATTTGCGCCTGGAGCTTAAAGTGATTGCGGATGTGGGCCTGCTGGGCATGCCCAATGCTGGCAAGTCCACGTTTATTCGTGCGGTTTCTCAGGCTCGTCCCAAGGTTGCTGATTATCCATTTACCACTCTGGTTCCAAACCTGGGTGTTGTAGGGGTGGATCGTCATCGTGGTTTCGTGATTGCGGATATCCCCGGTCTGATCGAAGGCGCAGCACAAGGTGCGGGTCTCGGTATTCGCTTCCTGAAGCATTTGGCCCGTTGTCGTATCCTGCTGCACCTCGTTGATGTGGCACCTTATGATGAAACGGATCCGGCTGAATCTGCCAAAGCGATTATTCGTGAGCTGGAGCAGTTCAGTGGAACGTTGGCTGCCCGTGATCGCTGGCTGGTGTTAAATAAGGTGGATCTGCTGCCAGAAGAGCAGCGTGAGGCGGTGTGTCAGCATATCATCAAAGAACTGAACTGGACTGGGCCGGTTTACCAGACGGCGGCTATCTCCAAACAGGGTACTGATATTCTTTGTCAGAATATTATGAACTTTATTGAAGAGCGTGCTGAGGCAGAGAGTTTTGATGCAACTCTGGCTCAGCAGGAGGAAGAGCGTCTGACTCGAATGGAAGCTGAGGCTCGTGCCAGAATGCGGGAGCTGGCAGTAGAACGTCGGGCTCGCTGGGCTGCGAAAAAAGCCGCTGATAAAGAAAAAAGCGACGACGATGATGATGACGATCATGATGTTGAGGTGCTTTACGCGCCATGAGTAAACGCAATCGGTTACGGACAGCCCGGCGCTGGGTAATCAAAATTGGCAGTGCGCTTTTGACCAATGAAGGGCAGGGGCTTGATCTCAGTCGTATGGATGGCTGGGTAACCCAGATGTGTCAGCTGCGTGATCAGGGAGTGGAAGTGGTGCTGGTCTCCTCCGGTGCCGTCGCAGCTGGTATGGAGAAACTGGGCTGGATGGAGCGGCCAACGGCGCTTCATCAGTTGCAGGCGGCTGCGGCTGTAGGTCAGGCTCGTCTGGTTCAGGCCTGGGAAGCCAGTTTTCAGAAGTATGGAGTGCAGCCTGCACAGGTACTTCTAACCCATGATGACCATAGTAATCGCCGGCGCTATCTCAATGCCCGAAGCACCCTGAAGACCTTGTTGGAAATGGGGGTGGTTCCGGTTATTAATGAGAATGATACCGTCGTTACCGACGAACTCCGTTTTGGTGATAACGATACGCTTGCAGCCCTGGTTGCTAATCAGGTAGAAGCGGATTTTCTGGTGATTCTCACGGATCAGGATGGTCTGTTTACGGCAGATCCAAGAACCAATCCCGATGCCAGACTGATTCATGAAATGCATGCCCGGGATGAGTCTCTGGATGCCATGGCCGGCGGAGGCAGTGGTCGTCTTGGTCGGGGGGGAATGCAAACCAAATTGCGTGCTTCCCGTCAGGCGGCGGCCTCCGGTGCAGCTACCGTTATTGTGGGTGGTCGGACAGATAATGTGATTACCCGTATCTTTGAAGGTGAAGAGCTGGGTACTCTGTTGCTTCCGGAGCGGGAGCCCATGGCTGCCCGTAAACAGTGGTTGCAGGGGCATCTCAAGACAGCAGGCGAGCTGGTACTGGATGCCGGTGCAGTCCGCGTACTGAAAGAACAGGGTAAGAGCCTGTTGCCGGTAGGTGTTAAAGCGCTGAGCGGTAACTTTCAGCGTGGCGAGATGGTGACCTGTCTGGATGAAAAGGGTAACGAAGTGGCCCGGGGGTTGATCAATTATGGCGTCAGCGAAGCTGAACGTATTATTGGTCAGCCCAGTCATCAGATAAAGGCGTTGCTGGGGTATCAGCGTGAGCCTGAGCTGTTGCACCGGGATAATATGGTGCTCACTTCCTGACTTCCTCTGGAAGCAGGCATAAAAAAACCGGCATCAGCCGGTTTTTTTATGTACAGGAATGTACTGTATCCTGAAAATGCACGACTGCATGGATGCAGAAGGTAGAGTAACGCAGGAGCAGTTACCGAGGAGCAATTTTCAGGGGATGCGCTCAGGATATTCACCCTGATGCCAGGAAAGACTCAGGCGGTAGCCAGAGCTTTAACCTGAGCGTTCAGGCGGCTCTTATGACGAGCAGCCTTGTTCTTGTGGATGATGCCTTTGTCAGCCATACGGTCGATAATCGGCACAGCTGCAGTGAGGGCAGCCTGTGCAGCTTCAACGTCTTTGCCATCAACTGCTTTGATCACTTTTTTGATGGAAGTACGAATCATAGAACGCAGGCTGGCGTTATGCTGACGACGGTTTTCAGCCTGACGGGCGCGCTTCTTAGCAGAAGGAGAGTTAGCCATTTCGGTGCTCCGGGAAAATCAATTTCGTTTGGGTTGTTTCAGGGCGGCTTAGGGGCACCCTGCATGGAATAGGTTGTTTGCCGCAGTTACTGGCAACGTCCCGGGTAAGACATTGTCAGCCCATATCCCACTTTCATTCAGCTCGGGCTGTCATTCAGCTCAAGTTGTCATTCATTTAGCGCAAGGCTATTTTAGTCGCGGAACTATGCCGACTTAGCGAGTACTTGTCAATAAGGCATACTGCCTTCGGGGCTTTGAATCTACAGGATTGAGGCGCTTTTTATTTGCCCCCTGTTGCCAGTAATTTGTCTGCCGTGGTCAACTCATTTTCAGAAATATCGTGGGCAATGGCTATAACCTTGGATATGATAATCTGTTGATTCTTATATTGTTGATTAAATCCTGAAATGAGTGATTCCGATAACAGTCCGCCATCCAGTCAGCCCGAACAGAAAAAGTCCGGATTGATGAGGTCCAGCCTGGTGGTGGGAATGATGACCATGCTCTCACGAGTACTGGGTCTGGCCAGGGACGTGGTGGTTGCTGGCTACTTTGGTTCTACCGATTCGGCTGATGCATTCTTTGTAGCGTTTAAAATCCCGAATTTTCTGCGGCGCCTTTTCGCAGAAGGGGCGTTTTCCCAGGCTTTTGTTCCCGTATTGTCAGAATACCGAACCCAGCGGAGCTTTGGTGATGTCCGGGAGCTGGTCAGCCGGGTAAGCGGAACGTTGGCAGGCACGCTGATGCTGGTGACGGTGGTTGGCGTTTTAGCAGCACCCTTGCTGGTCAGGTTATTTGCCCCCGGTTTTATCAGTGAACCGGAAAAACTGGCTCTGGCCGGAGAGATGCTGCGTATTACCTTCCCCTACCTGTTGTTGATTTCTTTAACGGCACTGGCGGGATCGGTTCTTAATACTTATGGGCGTTTTGCGGTTCCTGCATTTACTCCGGTACTGCTTAATCTCAGTTTGATTGGTTCAACCCTGCTGCTCACGCCTTATTTTGATGAGCCGGTGATGGCATTAGCCTGGGGGGTGGCGATTGCGGGTATTTCTCAGCTGCTGTTGCAAGTCCCCTTTCTTCTGCAGATTCGTTTGCTGCCTGCACCCAGGTGGGGACCGAAGCACGAAGGAACCCGACGGATTATGACACTGATGATACCCGCACTGTTTGGTGTGTCAGTCAGTCAAATCAATCTGTTGCTGGACACGGTGCTGGCCTCGTTTCTACAAACGGGCAGCGTCTCCTGGCTTTACTACTCTGACCGATTGTCTGAGCTGCCACTGGGTGTTTTTGGTATTGCCATTGCCACCGTGATTCTGCCAAGCCTGTCAACCCGGCATGCTGAAGAGGAGGATGGGCACTTCTCAAGAACGCTGGATTGGGCAATCCGCCTGGTATTGTTGATTGGTATTCCTGCGGCGGTTGCCCTCTTTATTCTCGCAGGCCCGTTGATTGCCACGTTGTTTGATTATGGTGAAATGACTGACCGGGATGTTCTGATGGCCGCCATGAGCCTGAAAGCCTACTCTCTCGGGCTGATTGCTTTCATGTTGATCAAGGTACTGGCACCCGGCTATTTCGCCCGGCAGGATACCAGGACACCGGTGAAGATTGCCATCAAGGCGATGGCCGCCAATATGGTGTTTAACCTGATTCTGGTATTCCCCCTTCAGCATGCAGGGTTGGCGCTCGCTACCACGCTTTCGGCTTTCCTCAATGCCGGGTTGCTCTACCATGGGCTTAAAAAGTCAGAAGTCTACAAGCCTGCCACGGGCTGGTGGCTCTATTTTTCCAGACTCCTGTTAGCTAATCTGGCCATGGCAGCAACGCTGTTCTGGCTGGCTGCAGATATAGAGAAATGGCTGGCCTGGTCATTGCTGGAAAGGATTTCCCAGACGGGTATGCTGGTGATTTCTGGAATACTGGTTTATATCCTTGTGCTTTTGGTCAGTGGTGTCAGGCCAAGGCATTTCAGGCATTAACTGGACATCTGTTTCAGGGAGCGGTCTCAATTAGCCGGGCTCGTTCCCACGCACAGTAAGGTTATCGCGAAATTTTCATGACCTGACTCCCGTCTCTGACCTTTGCGACAACCTCTGGAGCATAGGGATAAGGTTTGAGGGTGCGCGATAGCTAAGTACCCGGGCGTTCCTGGTCTTATATCGTAGAACTCGCCTTAAGACGTTCTTGTGTCAGTTGCTCTTGAAGGTCTGTAAATTCTTTCATGATTCGCTCAAGTTGCTCATTGGCAGACTTCTGTGTTTCAGTGATGGAAGTATCCAGTTTCCATTCGGTCTTTGATTTTTTTACAAGTTTGGCAAATTCCTTATCATCGCTATCATTGTTATTTGTATTGCCACGGCTTGCATTTTTACTGTGTAAAGTTGTGCTTGTTCGGACAGGAGGTTGCAGTTGTTTAAAAATTTGGCTTACAGCAGAGAAAATATCTGACATGGCTGGAATATCCTGGAGTTTCAGTAGATGTTGTTGGACAGATTTTATTTCATCGTTAATAAAGCTAATCCGGTCACTAAGGAGCTGCCTTTCCTTTGGAAATATTAAGAACGTTCGAGTATCTTTACCTGTTTTTAGCATCATTTCCGGTAACGGATTACTAACAACGGTTTTGGCTTTATTCAGCGCTTTCTGGTAAAGAGATACACTGCTTAATGCGCGCTTAACAAGAGATTGGATTTTTTCAGGATCTGATGTTCGTCCAAGGTTAATAATGCTTCTTTTGCTGATTGGCTGCTCCGGATTTCTCATGTATAGCCAGTGGCGGTCGCGTTTTCCTATTGCGTTACCAAGTTCTTTCAGTATTTCAGTGCAAAAAACACCCATCGCATTGATGGCTTTAACAAAGAGTTCGCCCCGGGTGAATTCTTTTGAATATGCCTCACAGAGATCGTGGGCAATGTCACCATATACCCAGGCCTGCAGTTCAGGCTGGTCAGCGATCGTTTTAAATACGTCATCCAATTTCTCCAGCTCTGTTTTATAGTCGCTGGCCTCGAGCAGGTCCTTTTTGAAATTCTCTAGCAGCTCTTCTGTTTTGGTAATCAGAGCACTATGTTGTTTGATGACTTTCTGTCTGTCGGTTTGAGCCGGACTGATATTTTTCTGTGGACACTGATTCTCTATTATTGGCTTCTTTTTCAGTTGTTTCTCTTTTTCAGTTTTGTTTTTACGATCATGGCAGGCCTTCTCCGCTTGTTTTTTGATCACGTTCAATACGTTGGTGAAGAAGGCTTTGTCCAATTTCGCTTCATACTCCCTCTGTACCTG
>NZ_JAVRMB020000404.1:0-11037 GCF_031844845.1 Endozoicomonas sp. | reverse complement strand
TTCTGGCTACACAGCCAATAAAAGGGAAAGACCCAGCTGTAAAATAATATTAGAATCTTCGCCGGATATGTAAAACTACGGCGAAGGTCAAATGACAAACCAGACAACCTTTATTCGGCAGACTTTCCCTGTTGGCCCCCTCCAATGCAACTGCACAATTATTGGTGACCCGGTTACCCGTAAGGCATTTATCGTGGATCCAGGTGGTGATCCGGAACTGATTATGGCAAAGCTGAGGGAACTGGATCTACAGGTTGTGGCGCTTATTCATACCCATGCCCACCTGGACCATTTCCTGGCCAGCGGGGATATCAAAAAACAGACTGGCGCTCCCATCTATCTCCATGAAGGCGATAAGTTCCTCTGGGATAATCTTGAAATGCAGTGTCGTATGTTTGGGATTCCCTATCGCCCGGTTCCTGATCCTGACTACTGGTTGAAAGATGATGAAGAGTTGCCTTGCTGCGAAGGTGTGGCCATGCATACGCCCGGGCATACACCGGGTTCCATGTGTTTCTGGTTTGAGCAGCCAAAGCTTCTGATTGCCGGAGATACGCTGTTCCGCAGGTCCATTGGTCGAACGGACTTGTGGGGTGGTGATTACAAAGCCATTGAGCGTTCGATCAAACAAAGACTCTATACATTGGATGAGGAAGCCGTTGTGGTTACCGGGCATGGACCGGACACCACAATTGGTGAAGAAATCCGTGAAAATAGTATTATTCGCGGCTAAACAGCTCTGTGCTGATTGCTAAGGAAGATTATCATGCAATTGAAAAAATTATTTGCCGTAGCCACCCTGTTGATGGGCGCTCTGCTTGCCGGTTGTCAGACAACCAACCCTTATACTGGCGATCAGCAGGCCAGTAAATCGACCAAATATGGTTTAGGTGGTGTGCTGGCGGGTGCCGCTATCGGTGCCCTTGCTGATGGCGGTGAGGGCGCATGGAAAGGTGCGTTGATTGGTGGTGCAGCTGGCTCCGGCTATGGGTATTACCTTGATAATCAGGAAAACAGACTGAGGGCTGAACTCCAGGGAACCGGCGTGCAGGTTTATCGTGAAGGTGATCAGCTGAAGCTGATTATGCCGTCCAACATTACCTTTGATTCCAGCAAATCAGATATCAAGTCTGCCTTTTACCCGGTGCTGGGTTCGGTCGCAAGGGTGTTCAACGAGTATGACCGTAACCTGATTCAGGTGGTGGGTTATACCGACAGCACCGGTGGCGATAAGATCAATCTACCCCTGTCCCAGGCCCGGGCTGACAGTGTTGCCAACTATATTGCCTTTCAGGGTGTCGATGGCAGTCGAATCACTGGCTACGGCCGTGGCTCAATGGATCCGGTTGCCAGCAATAATACCTCAGAAGGGCGGGCTAAAAACCGTCGTGTAGAAATCAACTTGCTGCCAGTTCCACAGCGTTAATCCTGTTAGCGGCGGAATCGTCTGTATTCCGCCCGTATCTTGTTCTTCCCTTTACCATAGTCCCAATAATATTTTGCTTTATTGGGAACTCTTTCTTGTTTTGCTGGTCAATAATCCAAACTGATGTTGTTTAATTCTGAAAATGAAAAGAATGCACAGAACTGATATTGATGATTATGGCTATGGCTTTAGGTTAATCATAATGGTCAGTGAGTAGGTTCCGGTGATTAATTCTTTATGTTTTTGATTGAGGTGTTTATGTATCCTGATTCCGTTATGCCTTCTCAAGAGGGGGTGCGCAGTGCTCTGAGAGCCATGTATGGTAAGAAAAATAAAATTGATACCGGAAACTATACCCGTATTCCAGGGTCAAGAATTGGTGTCAGGAATGATGTGATTTTAAATGGAGAAACTGGGCAGCAAGGTGTTAGTTCAAATAGGCGCGTCGTGAAAAACACCATTAAGAATACTCCCAGTATGATGAATATGGAAACTCGGGATCGTATTCCTCAGACAAAACTTGGACAAGCGCATATCACAATAATTGAGATAGATGGGAATCGCTATCTGTATCAGCAAAATGAGAATGCTAATAATGCACTGTGTCGTATTTCTGAAAAAAATAAGCACCCTTGTCTGGAATCGGTATTTATTGGAGGGGATGATAACGGCTTCGTAGATAAAATAGTTGCTAAGGCAAATGACATGATTGTTAAGGAAGAAGCAAACAAGGATGAAGCAAATGAAATGATTGCTGAGGCAAAAAAAAAGAATGGAGAAATGAATATAAAAAAATATGAAGCAGAGAAGCTTACTGAAGAAGATAAACCTAAAAAAGATGAAATATTAAAGGAGGTTAGTGAACTGTCAAAGAACGCTGGTGTAATGTGTGCTACTGCAATGGAAATGATTGCTAATGCAGATGATCAATTGGGTGTTGCCAGGAAAATTAAGTATTGTTATAAAGGTAAGGATTGGAAAAAACTCAGGGCAAGTAATAATGAGTGCCTTGAAAAGTTCAAGGAATTTGATGCCCTGTCAGGTCATGTATCTATTGAACAGTCTGATCAAAAGGTTACGATTAGCATAAACCATTTTAATGAATTATTAATAGCTGCTCATGCTATTGATAACTGCTTGGAATATGAAGAAGTAAAGGGTTTTGTGACTGTGGGTCGTGGTAATATTGAGTGCAAGGTTGTATCGCCTGTTCTTGAGTTGGTATCAGGTTGTAAAATTAATCTGCGTATGTATCCCAATGGTAAGGGAGAAGAACAAGGTAAGAGCCTGTCTGTTTTTTTTGATATGGTCGGTAATGGCGGGGCGAAAGATAAATCATTACCAAAGCCATATATTAAAATGGAGGTGGCTTTGGTTAATCATGCGGATAAATCAAATAGTGTGCTTGCCAATATGGAATCAGGAAGAAATAAATACCTTCGAGAACCAGCCATGGTTGATCTTGAATTATTAAAGGATAGTGAAGAATCCAAAAGTTATTTTCTGAAAGATGATATTTTGGTTATGCACTGCCAGTTCCTTGATAGCATCCCGCTAACAGTAGTATCAGTTAAGAAAAATTGAAAAAAGATGATCGGCAGAAACCCTTTGATCAATCAATGCAGCCTATAGGAGTGAGGGGGTAGTGAGATGTTTACTTCCCCCTTATTCCCTGCTTTTCTATAATGGAGTGACAGTTGTCTTGGGGAGTATTCAGCTATTTTTGCTTCCGGGAACAGACCGATTCAAAATTCAAGGCCTGACCCCGGAATCCGTTAAAGCTCCATCGCTTTGGCAATAACTGTCTTCATAATCTCATTGGTACCTGCATAAATACGACTGATACGCACATCACGGTACATCTTTGAAATCGGGTATTCATCCATAAAGCCATAACCGCCATGGAGTTGCAGGCACTCATCCACCACTCGGCACAGCATGTCCGATGTCCAGTATTTGCCACCGCAGGCATCAGCGGCACTGAGTTTGTTGTCGTTTATCAGTTCTATCATCCGGTCAACATAGGCAAAGCCAAGGTCAATCTCGGTTTTCATTTCCGCCATTTTAAACTGGGTATTCTGAAACTTGCTCACCGGTTGTCCAAAGGCCACGCGGCCTTTTACATAGTCTTTGGTCAGGTCCAGGGCGGCCCGGGCGCTGGCGACCGAGTCAATGCAAAGATAGAGACGTTCTGCCGGCAATTTCTCCATCATATAAATAAAGCCTTTGGCAGGATCTCCCAAGACATTGTTTTTCGGGATTTTGACATTATCAAAGAACAGTTCTGAGGTGTCCTGGGATTTCATTCCCATCTTTTTCAGGGGCTTGCCCCGGGAGAATCCTTCCATACCCCGCTCTACCAGAAACAGTCCCATTTCATGAGGGTGATCAGGGTTGGTTTTTGCGGCAACCACAACAATGTCGGAAAGAATACCGTTGGACGTAAAAATCTTGGAACCATTTAACAGCCAGTGGTCGTCTTTTTCTTCGGCATGGGTTCTCATTGAGGCGAGGTCACTGCCAGCTCCCGGCTCGGTCATGGCAATGGCCAGAATGGCATCTCCGCTGGTGCAGCGGCTGAGCAACCGTTGTTTCTGTTCTTCAGTGCCATGGCTGATCAGATAGGGAGCCACGACCATATTGTGCAGGCCAAGCATAAAGCCCCGTTCATTGACCCGGGCCAGCTCTTCAAACATCACCGCATCAAACCGGTGGTCAGCAATACCAAGGCCTCCGTATTTCTCTTCCGCCATGGGCACGAGGAAACCGTGTTCACCGGCCTTGCGCCAGAGATCCCGGTCAATAATGCCATCTTCCTCCCACTGTTCCTGATGGGGAATAATTTCTTTTTCCACAAAACTGCGAAAGGCAGTCCGGAACTGCTCGTGATCCTCATTAAAAATCTTTCTTGGCATGTACATTCTGGTTACTTCCGCTTAAGGCTGGCCTATGTCAACAGAGCTTAATTAATGCTGCGGGTTTTCTTATCCCAGTATGGCTCTCTCAGCTCATTTTTCAGGATTTTTCCTGCGCCAGACAGAGGCAGTGGGGCGTTATGAATCGAGATGCTTCTTGGGCACTTGTAATCAGCAATCAGAGTTCGGCAGTGCTCCATGATTACCGCTTCATCAGTTGTGATTCCCGGTGCCGGGACGATGATGGCATGTACCTGTTCACCCCATTTCTCACAGGGAATGCCGATAACCGCGCATTGGGCAACGGAAGGGTGTTTATGAATGGCATTTTCAACTTCGATGGAATAAACATTCTCTCCACCAGAAACAATCATGTCTTTCACCCTGTCTACAATATAGACAAATCCATCGTCGTCCATTCGTCCACTGTCGCCGGTATGCAACCAGCCATTTCTCAAGGTGTCCCGGGTGGCATCGGACAGGCCAAGATACCCCGGCATGACATTTGGGCCTTTCAGGCAGATTTCACCAATGTCACCGGAGGCTACGGGTTCATGGTGCTCATTGAGTATCGCCACCTCTACGGCAGGAATTTTCCACCCGACAGAATTCAGACGGCCGCTGAAAGCACCGGTTGTTGCACGGTATTCCGGTGACAGCCCGGGGAATGAATGGTGAAGTTTCTGTCTGTCCGTAACGCTGGTAAACGGGTATGCGGAGGGACGTCCATGGCTTTGACAATGATGGTCTCTGGTATGGGGATGCAGCAGCAGCTGACCGGCAGCCTGACTGAAAGCAACAAATTTCGGATTATTCAGGGGGATGGTTTCAGCCTTGTGTAAAAGCATTCAGGCAGGCGGGCAAAGGTGTTTTCAAAAGTCGGTACTTCGTAAGTGATCAAAAACCACTGGTAAGAATGCAAAACAGTAGTACATCATTTTTGCTATAACTGAGTTACAGAGATATTGCATTATAGTTTGCCAGTACTTTTTGAGCAGTTACGGTACTTCAGGATTTATCAAACTTATACTTCGCTGGCATTGGCAGCCCCCCGACTATTTTACTACGCTTCTCTCGCCTTATGAATTTCAATAAGAGTTCAAAAACTGAATGTTTTTATTAATAGTTAAAAAATGGAATAATTTCGTAAAAACACGGATAGCTCTCAGGAGGAAACTGGAGTTGGCTAATGCTGTTTATTTTCATAAGGATTAGCGATGATGATCGGTAGTATCGGTAGTAATTCCCTGATCGATTAATTGGTAGTTATTGCTTTTAAAAGTCGCAACTGATCTGAATTTAAAATTGGTAAATGACTATGGAATATTCTACTGGCAGTATCTCTTACAGCTCGGCTGTTAAATCGTTGAGAAGAGAGCCAAAAAGACAAGATCCGAGGAAGCTTGGTGAGCATTCGGTCAGTGAGGGGAGTCGTTTTAAGCAGACGACGAGTCATTTTCGGCATGCCCAGAGTGCTGAGGGAGGCTATTATGACCCTGAAGGCTGTGCAGCGATTAGTGATCGTAGCGTTCAATCCTGCAATGCTAATGGTTCAGACCAAAAAAAGGTTTCTGGTGGCTTAGGGAAAAGAACCGGTAATTCCGGAAATAAAAGAGAAAAACAGAGCTGGCGATCAAAGGATGGGTACAGTGCCGGACGTTATCAGGCAAAAACAGCTCAGGTAAATCAGGGTCATGGAAAAAACAGTCATAAATCAGGAGTAAAAGTCACGTACAAAGATCTTAGAGACGCTGCCAGCAAACTAAAAGAATGTTATTACCGTAATGAGAAAGGTGTAACAGCAGAGAGGGTTCTTGATGCTTATGATAAGATTGGAGGCCCCGATAAGGCGTGCTCTATTACCTACTTTCTGGAAAAGATGTTTACAGAAAATCGAAGCCTTGCAGATGATAAACTTGTTACTGCAGAAATGGTAGCCAATCACTATTCGAACGCAGAAACAGTGTGTGAAAAAGCCATTAGTAAGGGATGGATCAAGCAAGAAAGATTGGATGAAATACGCATTAAAGGCGCACGGTTTTATGAACGTCTTTTATTTAATAATAATACATTGAATGGTGAGTGTATTAAACCTGAAAAGGTTATTAATAACATTCCTGATACAGATAAAGGGCGACTGTTTCTGGCCCATTTTTATAATGAATTATATATCAAAGATAGGTTGTTGGAATCTGGCCCTGTCACTGCGGAAATGGTTGATGAAAAATATTCGAAGGCAAATTCTCATCTTCATCAAACTCGGTTTTATGAATGGCTATTTCTTCATGACAAGAAGCTGAAGGGTGTTAATCTTGATTTCAGTATGATTTATGAACGTTATGGCACGTTTGGAAGTTGTGAAAGTCAGGCTATATTTTTATCAGAGATGAATTCACAGAAAAAACATGGGGTAGAATTGGAGGATGTGTTTAAGGCATGTGGTAACTCAAAAAAAGATCAGATTTCAAAAGCAATCAGTCTTGCTAAATTATATGAAAATAATGAGACGAAGTTATCGGCTGAATATATTTTGGATCAATTCCCTACGGATACACGGAAGGAAAGAATTTGCAAGGCTAGATTCAGGAGAGATCTATGCCTTAATCAAGTGAAGGTCGATGGAAATGTTATTGATGCCGATACAGTAATAAACGAGCTTGATATGTTGAATGCCACTCAGGAACTCGGTTATTTTTACATTAAACTATTCTTACAAGGTGTTCATTTGCCTGGTAAAACATCAACGGCAGTAATTGTAAAAAAAAGATTGGAAGAAATGAAGCTTTTCCAGAAGTTAGGACGTTTTCTTGAGCATTTATGTTTGAACAATATAACTATGGATGGAAAGAGAGTCTATCCTGAAATGGTTATTGATGCTTATAAAAAATCAGATGACAGTCATGAGGACTTAGGAGTGTTTTATCATTTGATTTATGTTAAAGGATTAATGGTTGATGGAAAATTTGTAACAATAGAAACTATCCGTGATTCTTTAAAGGGTTGTCACAGGTCTTTGTCCAAGTTCAATTCTTATCTATATCAGTCAGGTAAGGCTGTGAAAGACAAAGAAATGCCTGAGTCAGATACGGTTTGTCAGTTAACCAAAGCTAATAATTTATGGCATGAATTTCTGGCTTATAGTTCAAATGAAGTTTCAGTAGAAATTATATTAAATGCTTATCCTGATACTAGAGATGGCAAAAGAGCTAAGGCTTTTGTCTTACAAACTATTTATTTAAACGGTATTCATTGTGATATCCTGCTATCGGCTGAAAATCTGGCTGACCAGTTTGAGGAATTAAATGATAAGCTAGCGTTAGCCATCCTTTATTCCAAACTATATTGGTATGGATTGGGAAAATTCAGGGGTAACCCATTAACCTTGGAATTCATTAGTGAAAGCTTCCCGGACACTCGACAAGGTACTTTAGCAAAAGCCAAATTTTTTGGAGATTGCTGCATTGCTAATGTTATATTTGACGTAGTCGAAAATGACGAGATGGTGAGGTTAACGACAACAGTCGTTGAGAGATTGTATACGAAAGTGAATGCAACGTTGTCGTTTGCCATATTTCTTGAGCGACTGTATCTGAAGGGGATGAAACATAAGCGTGAGTCTATCCTTCCAGAAAGTATACTGATGAATTATCGGAAATGTTGCGCAGGTTTATTTGAACTTGGTAAATTCTACAAGATATTATGTTTGATGGGAGAAGATATTAACGGGAAGTCTATTTCTTATGAAGTGGTTCGGATGCACATGCCTGATTCAAAGGAAGGGCAAGTCTGCTATATCAATTTTCTTGAGAAACTGTTTTTTAAAGGGAGTGAATTGAATGGTGCTCCACTTACATTAACAGTGGGTGAGTCTTCTGAAGCTTCAAAGACTACCCTTTTGGCAGGTGAAGCACCACCCGTTAAAGGACGACTACCCGAATTATTCAGGGCAAAGCAGGGTGGTCAGCTGATTCAAGCTGGCGATGTAGCCGCTTTATATAAAAATGGAGGTTTTGACTTTGAGTATGCGGTTTTTATTAAAAATCTAGCCTTGTCAGGTCAATTACTCGATGGAATAGTGCCTGGAGACCAGATGGTACTTGATGCTTTGAGTAAGGCTAATGCAAGGACAGACTATATTCAGATAGATTACCTGATTCAACGTATACGTATTGTAATGGAAGATTATTTTTATGATGCTGTAAAGATGCGTAGCTTATTTGTCGATGGCATAATAATTTTAAAAAAAAGACGATTGGATGATAAATTAAAAGTCAGATCTGTTAGTCTAAAAGTTTGTGCTCTGAGGTGTAATTTCCAGAACTTGCCTGAAACAGATGATAAAATATCTTCGGGTACTATTATGAAAGAAATTCACTCGATTAAAAGTCCGGTGATTTGTGCAAGATTGAAATTCTATTTTTTGGCAGAGTGCTACTTCAGCAACTGGGATTTTGGTGGGCAACAGATCAAGTTTAAAGATGTTCTAGATTGTTTAGATAATATACCAAAAGACAGTATGAGGTACGCATTAAAAAGATGGTTTGAAGAGGAGGATGAATATCTACATAGAGCTAACGGTGAATTAGATTGTTTTTTTCAATTTTCGGGGCGTGATTGTATTAAAATGGTGGCATATCCTTCAGGTAATTTATCTGAATTAGCTATAACTAACAGCGGTATTTCTGAACAATTAAGTTCTGACTCTGAATACTTTGATGCTTTAACTCCGGAGCTGTTGCAAGAGAGCTGTTGTTTTCAGAATGATATTAATGAAGAAAAAAAAATAGATGTAAGCAAACACTTGCGAGATAATTCTATTTTTACAGAAGATGCACTAACTCATTACGGTCAAGCTGATGCCTGCTATCAGACTGAAGAAAAAATTAAACAAACGGGTGGTGTTTTACCTTCGTCAGATACTGTTAAAAAAGAAAGTTCTGATTTGGTCTTCGGTAATATTTCTGGTTCTCCCTTCGTTTATAACGTGTTTAAGGCTATAAGCGAAGTGAATGAAAAATTTGCTAATCCAGAGATTATAGTGTTTGGTTCTTTATCTCGGCTGCTTCAAAATATCGAAAAAGAATATAACGATATAGACTTGATGGGCACAGAGAAAAGTATACAATTTCTGATTGATTCGATAAAGGATGAGTTTAATAATAGAAGTTGTGAGGATGTACCTGTGCTAGTAAGAATATCCAGGATCGAAGGATGTATGGCGTTGGATATTCCATCTATTGTTTTAATTGCAGTAAGCTCCGGTTGTTTTTTCAATAAAAGCCTGATGGTTGAGTGTAATATCTTTTCAGATGATTCAGTGGCGGCAATAAAGTCTGTTAATATTGATATTGAAAATAAAGATTCTAAATTTCGGGTGAAAGTTCTCTCCTTCTATGATGAGGTTGTATTGTTGGGTAAGAATATTCAATATATGACAGAGCTACTGTCAGAAGAAAGTATTGGAAGATTAATTTGTAATAAAGTGAAAATAACCAGAACTATTGTTTTTGATAAACACCCTAACGTTAAGTTTAGATTGATGATGAGAGTTATGCTTTTGCTAAATAAGGCTGCGCAATTTTCCAATATTCTTAATCTTCCTGTTGATCATTCTCCGTTTAAAATCAATGATATTGGTTTCATCAAAAAGTTTCAGGAATTGGTTTGCATGCTTGAAAATAAGTTAGGCAGTGACAGGCAGTTTGAAGAGTTTTCCAGAGAAATGAATAGCTGGCTATCTAAAGATATACCTGTATATGTCTATCAAAATAAAAGGAATGATTTTATTAAGAAGTTAGCAGATAAAGCTGCTTCAATGTTAAATAAAAAACTAACGTCAGAGTGAAATATTGTTAAAAGGAACATTCGTTTAAGTACCTGTGCAGTTGATAACCCATACACGGCTTGTCAGACATCTGAAAGCAAGTAATCAGATGCTTGACAAATACTCATGAGGAACCATCATCATGATTTTTTTTCCGTGAAAGAAAAGCGTTGAACCACAAAGGTCGTTCGGGATGGTGATGACTATATTCTCAATGGCTCCAAAATCGACATTACCAATGGCCCGGTAGCGGATGTCTGTCTTGTTTATGCTCGGACTCAGCAGGGCATGGGGTCAAAGAGAATCACTGCCTTTGCCGTGAAAGAAAATTGCCACGGAGATACAAAGACACGGAGAAAAGAACAAGCTTTTCCTCCGTGTCTCCGTGTCTCCGTGTCTCCGTGGCCAAAACTTTCATGGGTGAGGGTGACGAACAATCGTCATGAGCATTTGTGGTAGAAACCAGCTGGCCCGGTTTCAAAGTGGTCCAGAAGCTGGACAAAATGGGCTTCCGTGGCAGTCAGACGGCAGAACTGGTATTTGAAGACCTGCGGGTTCCCGTCAGCAATATTGTTGGTAAGGAGCATGAAGGCCATAAGGTGGTGATGAGTGGGCTCGACTTTGAGCGCTCCATGATTGCCCCGATTAATACCGGTATTGCAGAGCGGGCACTGGAACTTTCCATTGATTATGCTGGTACACGACAGCAGTTTGGTAAACCCATTGGCAGGTTTCAGATGGTACAGGCGCGTATTGCGGATATGTATGTCTGGGTCGAAACCATGAAAGCTTTCAGCTGGAAAGTGCTGGCAGAAGTCTCCGAAGTGGATGAAACCCAGGCGGGCCGGGGGGAGATTCATGCCCGGACGGCG
>NZ_JAVRMB020000403.1:0-17438 GCF_031844845.1 Endozoicomonas sp. | reverse complement strand
AGATGTGTATAAGAGACAGCTAAATGACAGGCAAAGAAAAACCCGCAAGCTCCTTCCTCCGCCAAGATTGAGAGCAACACGGGTTTCTTACAAATACATGCAAAGTTTAACAGCATCCGGGGCAGGCGCAAACCCCGAAAAACGAACATTCCCGGTAGAGCGCCTCTACCAGTTGGCACCCAACAAGCCATACTGCACGGACCTCAAAGGCTCCGGCCTGATTATCCGCAAGCGGGAAGGTGCGTTCACCCGGAGTTATGTCCAGCATAACCCGCCCGCCTTGTGCCATTGGCTCACCTTCGACCAGGATCATGAAAACCTGTTGCAGTGGGAAGAAGCCAACCTGCCTGAGCCCAACCTGATTGTCCGAAACCTGGAAAACCGCCGGGCCCACGTCTCCTACGCCATTGAATCGGTCTGTGTCAGTGAGGCCGGCAAGCCAAAACCCATGGCCTATGCCCAGGCGATCCAGGAAGCCTACTGCGAAAAATTGAAAGCGGACCCCAGCTACACCGGCCTGATCACCAAAAACCCGATGCACGAAGACTGGCACGTTTGGGAATTACACTCCCATATCTACAAATTGGGAGAACTGGCAGAGAGCGTTGATCTGGAGCGTCGCTATTGGACCCGTAAGCGAGCTGCCAACTACGACCATTACGGTATCGGTAGAAATTGCGCCCTGTTTCACCGGTTGCGGTTCTGGGCTTACGACTGGGTGGTGTTTTACCGGGATGAATCCGGTGCAGCCTCCTATATCGAGTGGTTGCAGGTTGTTCTGGGCAAAGCGGAGGCGTTTAACGAGTTCCCTCAGCCCCTCTGTTATGGCGAAAGAACAGGACACCCACAAATTTATCCATACTATTTTCATGGATAAAATTATGGATGTCCTGTTCTGTCCCTCTGTCCCTCTGTCCCTCTGTCCCTCTGTCCCTCTGTCCTTCTGTTCTGTCCTCTGTTCTGTCCCTGTTCTGTCCTGATAAAATTATGGATGTCCTGTCCTGTTTGTTTCCATTCAACGCAGGCTCCTTATAGAACAGGACACCCACAAATTTATCCATACTATTTTCATGGATAAAATTATGGATGTCCTGTTCTGTTCATCGAATCAGCACCAGAAGCCTGATGAAGAAAGAACAGGACGCCCACAGAAAGAACAGAAAGAACAGGACACCCGCAAAGTTATCCATGCTATATTCATGGATAAAATTATGGAGGTCCTGTTCTGCGATGTCCTGTTCTGTCACTGCCAGGAAATAGAAAGAACAGGACACCCACAAATTTATCCATACTATTTTCATGGATAAAATTATGGATGTCCTGTTCTGTCCCTCTGTCCTTCTGTTCTGTCCTCTGTTCTGTCCTGATAAAATTATGGATGTCCTGTCCTGTTTGTTTCCATTCAACGCAGGCTCCCATTATGGAAAGAACAGGACACCCACAAATTTATCCATACTATTTTCATGGATAAAATTATGGATGTCCTGTTCTGTTCTGCTGTTCCTTCCTGGATGTCCTGTTCCTTGGAAATAAACAGGACATCCATAAGTCCAGGGCGAAAGTTTACTTAAGGAAATAAACAGGACATCCATAAGTCCAGGGTGAAAGTTTACTTAAAACGTTGGTTCAATCTATATGAATAGAAATTTATGGATGTCCTGTTCCTTGCTTCTGTTCCTTGCTGGTCCGAAATTTATGGATGTCCTGTTCCTTGTCTGTTCCTTGTCTCTTGCCTCGAATAGAAATTTATGGATGTCCTGTTCCTTTTCGAGAAATTTATGGATGTCCTGTTCCTTGTTCTGTCAGGAAATAAACAGGGCATCCATAAGTCCAGGGCGAAAGTTTACTTAAAACGTTGGTTCAATCTATACGAATAGAAATTTATGGATGACCTGTTCCTTTCGATGGATGTCCTGTTCCTTTTGTTCCTTTTTATAAAGAAAGAACAAGACACCCACAAATTTATCCATACTATTTTCATGGATAAAATTATGGATGTCCTGTTCTGTCCGTTTTCGAGAAGAAAGCAAATGGTTATGGACAAATATAGGATAAGCCAGCTACTGCATTGAGCGAAGCTAAACACTTGTTACCCACGTATGGCTTTGCAAGAAACCAGAATTCTTCACGTTCATTAAGGCCCTTCTCAATTCTATTATTTAAATCAGAATGGTCTGCCACGTTAAGACAATCGTCGTTACCTATGCACAGCAATGTACCTTGGACTAACTTTTTATCATCGAGAATCAAGGCTATTTCCGTAGGATGTGTTGCGTTAGCACACAATGCATTCGTAATGGAAAGTAAGTGCCTGTCTACACAACGCCGATCAATTCTAGTATGCTCGTTGTTGGTAAACTGGTAGGATTTATTTTGGTCTATATCTAATACGTCAAAATTTGGTGACAGCAACCCCCAATGGGTATCGGCTGTTTCATACTGCACCAGCTTGGCTTTATCGAAAAGGTCTGTAAAAGTGGTACTTTCACTTCCATGAAGCACATCTGGCAACCAGGGGATATCTGCCGCAGTTCCATATATGGTGTTTCTCAACTCATTGCTTTCTGACATAGCAGTTTTGACGTCGTGAACAAATAGACGTTTCGCCTCGGCACTCGATCCCCATATGCTGCACATACTATCCAAAAAGGTCTTAGCCTTTTGAACGACAGCAACAGATTGACCATTTAAGGTTATAGCCGTGATGGTGTATCTCTGGTTATTTTTTGAACACTCCTGCAGTGTCTGGATATTTTGTTGTAGCTGTTCTCTATTTACAATGGTAGGTTTAATTGCAGAGATCATGTTGATTATCCTTTATTTAAGATTCTAAAAGATATATTGAAATCGTAACTTCTCAAAAAGTGCTGGGAGTAGCTCAAATTCATACAAAACCTTAGTGCATATTTAGCGTGTACCAAGGATTGCAGAGAGTTAGCACGTTGGTTCTCCAGCAGTTTTTGAGAAGTTACTTGAAATCGACGATATGGCTGCCACGGTTGGCGCGATGTTAATTTTCAGAAATCAATGTACTGCTTAAAGAACTCAAAGCATCCAAAGGCTCAAACCAGAACCATCGTATATTCGTTTCAAGAATTCGGACAGAGCTGGATATTCCTTCATTCCTGTAACTTGTCACGAGCATTCTGGATTGAGTTGAGTCTCTTGATTTAAACTGCAACGAGCGCAACATTCGTTGTTATGAATCAAGGTTCAAGCTGCCTTGTATGCATGTCCTAAACACAATGCATTACTTTGAAAACTGAGAAAAAAATTGTATCGTTGCGACCAAAAGAAAAACCGCAAGCGGTGAGTCTAGCAGGGCTTGTTGCGTTCGTTGCATTTTTTTCAACTGTTAATCCTATAAGTGGTTTACCATTTGTCTTCATATAAATTGACTGTCCGGTCGGTAGGTTATTTTACGTGCTAATTGTATGAAGCTTTTATGCTACCTTTATCAGACTCATCGCCTTATTCCCCCTGATTATGAAAACTGTTAATCCAATCGTAACTATTTGCTAATACCATCCAATCAAGCAGGATAACAGAAGGTTTTTCATGCAGCACATGGTCATCCCCATCCCCAGGAAAACAGCAAATTAGAAAGAACAGGACACCCACAAATTTATCCATACTATTTTCATGGATAAAATTATGGATGTCCTGTTCTGTCAAAATTATGGATGTCCTGTTCTGTCATCCTGTTCTGTCATCTGTTCAATCTATACGAATAGAAATTTATGGATGTCCTGTTCCTTGTCTCTTGCCTCGAATAGAAATTTATGGATGTCCTGTTCCTTTTCGGTTCTGTCCTCGCACAGTAAGAAAATTGTTGAGGAAATATTGAGGAAATAAACAGGGAAATAAACAGGACATCCATAAGTCCAGGGTGAAAGTTTACTTAAAACGTTGGTTCAATCTATACGAAAAGAAAGAACAGGACACCCACAGAAAGAACAGGACACCCACAAATTTATCCATACTATTTTCATGGATAAAATTATGGATGTCCTGTTCTGTTCTGCTGTTCCTTCCTGGATGTCCTGTTCCTTGGAATAAACAGGACATCCATAAGTCCAGGGCGAAAGTTTACTTAAAACGTTGGTTCAATCTATACGAATAGAAGTTTATGGATGTCCTGTTCCTTTTACTTCAAAATCTACTTGAAATTGTTTTTGGTCTCTTTGGCATCCTGCAATGCACTGATAAGAGTATCCACTTGCTTGTCACTGAGGCACCAAAAATACACACTATTAATAACGTGCTTATCATAAGCACTAATTTGAACACCACCTCTTGAACACTGTGCTGACGTCGATGCAGCGACTCGGAGGGAATTTCCGTTATACCGAATTGATCCTGTCTCTTGTTTCATTTCCACAGCTTGAGCAGTGAAAGCAGTTGAAGCCATGATGATTGCCAAGCCAGTAAGTAATTTGTTCACTTGATAAATCCTTTATTTATTTTTCGTCATCAGATTCAGACAAGGCTCAAATCATCTTCACTACTTTAAACGAGGTGCGATCAGCGAGTTGGCAAATAGCCCAGGTTTCGTTACCACGCTGTTCCAAACGATCAATACACAACAGTGGAGTATTGGTGTCGATGTTTCCAAACTTCACATGCTCACTTACTTTATTGGAGCTGAGAATGATGAATGCTGGCTTGCCATCTTGGATAGAGTCCACATGGCGTTTCCTCTCGTAGTATCCAATACGTTTATCAGCACCGTTGCTATCCCAATCAATCATAACGGCTTGATGCTCCCCTTCCCTGACTGCTTCATCAGCCCAGCCCTTGAGAACGATTTTCGTTTTTGACTCGCCGCCCCAACTGTTACGGATGTTAGTGTATGGAGCCCCTATGCGGGTGAAATAAGTGCTCTGGTTATACTTCATTATTATCTCCGCTTACTTGTGTGCTCTCGCGTTTCTTAGTCTTATTTATTATCAGGACACTACGATAGCGGTTAAGAGTACCCGTATGCAATAGTGGAGAATACGTACTTTAGATTTGACTCTTCTGGCCCGAAGATTCATGAAAGGAGGCAAGTTTCGCCCAATCACCTGGCATGATTTGGTCGGACAAAAGAACGCTTCGGAAGAAGCAAACCAGAACTTGCTATGACTGGATGAACACAAAAACCACTCCGTTTCAGAGGGTTTGTCGGGAAACCCACAAGCGGGCACTGGAACATTACCAGCAGACTAAAAACCTTCTGGTGAGTTACGACATCAATCCGCCTGGGTTCTTCCGAGTGAATTAGCCGATTGCGATTGCCGGTTGAAATCTGTTCAACCGGTTTCTGCCTATCCTGCACTCGAAAATGCTTCCCCTACCGATAACAGCTATTACCATCTTTCATTAAGACTCATAACCGTGTCATGATCGACTGGCTAATGAGTTAGGGAGAGTAATAACGATGACCACTCAATTCTCCAGCAATCTTACTCTTGATGATGTTTCGTACAGAGTCACCGATGCAGAGCCTTATCCAATATTTCATCCGGATATGCTTGGGATAAAAGTATCTCCAATGGGCACGTTTTGCTGGGCTGGATATATCGTCAGTTATGAGTGTAAAGATGGCCAGCTATTCGCCAGGTCTATGAATTTAGGTGTGTTCAAAGATGAACCATTAGTCAATGGCGTTAAACCTGACCCACTCCCGGAGTGTGACGATCTGACGATTGCTTCAATGTTTGGCCGCTGTTACACCGATGTGTGGCTGCCTCTTGAATATACAGGTGAAGTGCTTCTTGGTAATGATTGGGTTGGCAATCTGGGGCGCGTCCATTATGGCAGTCCCCGGACAGTTGAGTACAATGAGATCAAGAAGGTTGTGTTCTCTAAAGGCAAGATTCAGCAGATAACGGATGTCTCGGATCAGTATGTAGAAAAACGACAAGCCCTGATCGAAGCGGAAGAAGAAAAACGGGAAAAAAAATGGAACATTGAGGAGAGCAAGCGTCGCAGAATGCACTTAAAGCGAAAAATCCTGGGGTTCCTCACCAGGAAGAAGCAGCCCATGGCAACACACCGAAATGATTTGTGACGTTTAATTGTCCTGTTCCTTGTTCCTTGTTGAAATTTATGGATGTCCTGTTCCTTTCTGTTCCTTTATTTATGGATGTCCTGTTCCTTTGTTCCTTGTAATGGATGTCCTGTTCCTTGCTGTTCCTTGATGCTTGTAATGGATGTCCTGTTCCTTTATGTTCCTTTAGTTTGCCTGCCATCATTGCATTTAATCTGGTTTGGAAACGTCTGATTCAGCCCAATAGAATCCGTTGAAAGAGTGAGCGAGAAGACGGTTTGGCCTGACTGATTTCCTCGCACCTATTTTGTTCTGACTGAAGGGTGTCGGTGACGGTTATTGACCGTTGCTGTTGAATATCATGCCAGGCGGGGCTTTTTGGTTCTGGATTCGGTACACTTGACTCCCTGTCTGACAGGGAGTTCATTATGACGCCGATTCTGCAATTCTGGTCAACCTTCCAGAGCTTTGTTTCAGCGGTTATCAAGCGGTTTCTGGATAATCGTTGTATTGAAAATGCTGCGGCACTGACTTATACGACGTTGTTTGCTGTCGTTCCCATGATGACGGTTATGTACAGTATCCTGTCCGCAGTTCCCAGTCTCCAGAATGTTGGAGATTCCATTCAGAACTTTATCTTTGAGAGTTTTGTTCCCTCAACCGGGGAGGTGGTTCAATCCTATCTGAATGACTTTTCCCAACAGGCGAGAAAGTTAACCGGAGTGGGCGTTGGTTTCCTGCTGGTCACTTCCTTTCTGATGTTGAGAACCATTGATAAAGCACTGAATAGTATCTGGCAGGTGACGCATATTCGCCGGGGGATGTCTGGCTTCCTTTTATACTGGGCGATATTAAGCCTTGGGCCGGTTCTGCTAAGTGCTGGTTTTCTTGTTACCTCTTACCTTGCTTCACTGAAGCTGGTGTCTGATACCACGGCCATTCTTGGCGGTGATCAGTGGCTTCTGCGGCTTATGCCGGTTTTTCTCAGTACAGTGGTACTTACCTTGTTATATACGGCGGTGCCCAACCGTAAGGTGCCGGTGCTTCATGCGCTGGTGGGCGCCGTGTTTGTTGCCATTATGGTGGAGCTGGCGAAAAGCGGCTTTGCCCTGTTTATCACTTTGTCTCCTACCTATCACCTGATTTATGGGGCGTTTGCTGCAGTGCCTTTGTTTCTGCTCTGGGTTTATCTGAGCTGGTTGATGGTGTTGTTAGGTGCGGTGCTGGTTCGTTCCCTTGATCTTTATGGTAAGAAAGCCCGGGGTGAACGACTCCATCCGTTGATTTCCATTTTATTGATTTTGAAACAGCTTCAGGAAAAATTCGAGGTAGGGCAGGGGCTGCATTTCACCGAACTACAGAAGCGTGATCTTCCGGTTTCTCTTGATGACTGGGAGTGCCATACCTCCCGATTGATGGGGATGGGGCTGATCAGTAAAAATGATGGTGGCGAGTGGATTCTCGCCAGGGATCTTCGGCAGATCAGCCTGTTTTCTTTCTGTGAGCAGCTGCCCTGGCCCATGCCGCAGGATGAAGAACTTCAGAACATCCTTCTTTCAGACGAACCTGACTGGTTGTCTGACTTTATCCAGAGAGCACAGTCGGTAAACAGTGCCCGCCTGGAAGCACTGGATTGTACGCTGGATGAACTGTTATCCAAATGACCGGTTTGAGGTCATGGATGCCGGACATTTTCCAGCTCTACCAGGTTCTGCCGGATATGAACGACAGTTACTGGCAATTTTGCCTGCTCAATAATCTGCTTTTGCAGTGGATCATCTTCAAAGTGGATTCCCACGTTGAAGCCGCTGGTCAACAGCATAGCCAGTACACTGGCTTTATGGGTTCCGGAGCTTTCCCGGGTTTTATCGGCAAAGCCGAGGGGGTTGAAAAACACCGGGTTAGTGATATTACGTGAGTTCAGCATTGCCAGTGTATCAAAGGCTTCCTCAATACTTCTGCCGGTGATGATTATGTCCCCGGGGCCAGGGTATACCCCCCGGTGCTCCCCGAGATAAATAACGCCATCAATGTCAAATGAGTTGACGTTTCTGTTCACTGGCTGCCACCTGGTTAAAGGTCAGATCAGTATATTCCCGTTTTGCCAGGGCCTCGCATTCAAGCCGTGCGTCGGCATTCATCATTTGTTCCGGCGGTGTTTTCTGCGTCCAGGCACTGGGTCCTCTCAGTGCTCCCACTATATTCATCTCCCGGGCGACCTGCAGATAACGAATGGCATCAATCACGACACCTGCCGAGTTTTCGCTGTCCTGAACACTCAGTTTGGCGTCTATAGTCAGAGGTGCACCGCCAAAGCCCAGTGCTTCAACCCGGATATTGGCGATCTTGTTATCTTCCAGGTAGGGAATAAAGCTGCTGGGACCGGCATATATGCCATCTTTGGGAACAGGGATATCACGTAGGTCGTTCTGGGCACGAATGACATTTTCCTTGCTGATTTTCTTGCTGGCCAGACGACTCTGGTCAATCATGTTGGCGAAGTCGGTATTGCCGCCCACATTGGTCTGACAGTGGAAAAGCACCTGATGCCCACGGTCAAAGAGTCCTTCCTGCAATATCTGAGAAAAATAGCTGGCACCAAACTGGGAGCGCATATCATCGCCAATTAATGGTAGACCAGCTTCGATAAATTTTTGCTCCCAGACAGGGTCGGAGGCGATAAAAACCGGTATGCAGTTGAGAAAGGCGACACCGGCATCCAGTGCTGTCTGGGCGTAGTAGGCGGTGGCCTGTTCAGATCCTACCGGCATGTAGTTGATCAGGATATCCACTTCCCGGTCAATCAGCACCCGGGTTACATCAACCGGTTCTCCCCGGGAGGGTTTGAAGTTGATGGTGTCATGACAGGATTCCATATGGGGGGCAACACCATCAAGAATGGGGCCCAGTTGAACCGTGCACTGTTCCTGAATCTCTTGCTGGAAAATCCGGGCACAATTTGGGGGGGCGAAGATCGCTTGTGATAAAGGCAGTCCTACTTTTCTCTGGTCAATATCGAAGGCTGCAACAAACTCTATATTGGCGGGTCGATAGCCTCCAATATCAGCAAACATGATGCCGGGAATGTTATCGCTATTGTTTGTCCGATAGAAATTGATACCCTGAATTAGCGCACTGGCGCAGTTTCCGATACCGGCAACCGCAACTTTGATTTTTTGTCTCATGGGTAGGTGCTGATACTTAGTTTGTTAGGAGAAAAACCCTGCAAAGGCTATATCTAGTTCTAGTCTATCTTTTGATTCTTGTTGTCTGATTTACTAGATTGTTTTTAAATCTATTGTCTGGCAGATGGTCTTGTCAGGATATATGCAGAAAATGGAAGTAGAAAATAAGAGTGGAGTGGATTCTGACCAATAGTTTGTATTGCTCTTGAAGGACTTGATCTGGACAATAATCGTTTGATTATTCCCACCATTCCCTTTTGGATTCTCTTCTGGAGTAGAACCTGATGGTATCAATCGGAACACCTCTGGCATTGTCGGCGACCCGTGTGTTGTTGCTGGGAGCCGGCGAGCTGGGTAAAGAGGTTGCCATTGAATTTCAGCGTCTGGGTGTTGAAGTTATCGCCGTGGATAGCTATGACAATGCACCGGCCATGCAGGTGGCTCACCGCAGCCATGTCATTGATATGCTGGATCGTGAAGCCCTGGCAGTATTGATTGAGAAGGAAAAGCCCCATTACATTGTTCCGGAAATTGAAGCTATAGCCACTGATGTGCTGGTGGAGATAGAAAAGGCCGGAACCAGTGTTGTTGTTCCCTGTGCCCGGGCTACACAGTTGACCATGGATCGTGAAGGCATCCGCCGGCTGGCTGCTGAAGAACTTGGATTACCCACATCACCCTACGGTTTTGCTGACTCTGAACAGGCATTAAAAGAAGCCGCAGAGCAGATTGGTTTTCCCAATGTAGTTAAACCGGTCATGAGCTCTTCAGGCAAAGGGCAGAGCGTATTACGTGAGCCTGCTGATGTTGCCACGGCATGGAAACATGCGCTGGAGTCCGGTCGTGCAGCAAAGACCCGGGTAATTGTTGAAGGCTTTGTTGAGTTTGATTATGAGATAGCCCTGCTGACGGTTCGTACGCGGCAGGGAACGCTTTTCTGTCCCCCGGTTGGTCATCGGCAGAAGGATGGCGATTATGTTGAATCCTGGCAACCCCAGCAGATGTCCCCGGCGGCCTGGGCAGAAGCAGAGCGAATAGCAGGAGCGGTTACCGAGGCGCTGGGAGGCTATGGTATTTTTGGTGTTGAACTATTTATACGGGGGGATGATGTCTTCTTTAATGAAGTTTCACCCCGCCCTCATGATACGGGCATGGTGACGATGATTTCCCAGAACCTGAGTGAGTTTGCACTGCATGTGCGTACTATTCTTGGGCTGCCAGTACCGGCTATCACACAGTATCAGCCGTCGGCATCCGCAGTGATTAAGGTAAGTGGTGATTCCACGGGTCCGACCTTTAGCCATCTTGATCAGGTGCTATCTGTGGCTAATACTGAACTGCGTCTGTTTGGTAAGCCTGAGCTGCATGGAGCCCGACGAATGGGTGTGGTGCTGGCATCGGCTGAATCCACTGAACAGGCTCGGGAAATTGCCCGGGAATCGGCGGCTAAAGCGATTTTGGAAAGTTAGTACATCTATTAATGATATTGACTTGTACAATCTCCGTTCACCCTGGGCGCCCTTCGACTCCGCTCAGGACGAACGGAGAGTAGAGGCTGATGATGAATTTGACCGATGATTTCAGGTGGTTTGCTGGGGCTCGCATTCGCTCGACCCAAGCTTATCACCGGTCAATTTCAATGAAACCATGTACTTGCTTACGAGCATTATTGCGGGTGTTTTTTCAATGCCTGCAATAATTTCTGGTGTAAGTGTTTGTCTGGAGGTATTCGTGAAGATAAAAAGAACGGCGAAATACTTTCTGGTTTTTGTACTGTTGAGTGCTCTCGTAGCCTGTACCAAACCAGTTACCTTTACTGATTTAAATGGGCAGTCTGTGTCCCTGATCAGTGAGCAAGGTCAGTGGCTGGCCCTGAATTTCTGGGCTGAATGGTGTGATCCCTGCCGTGAAGAAGTGCCGGAGTTAAATGAGCTGGCCCGTGATGGTCAGGTTCGGGTACTGGGTGTTGATTTTGACAGCAGTCAGGGTGACTTGTTAATCAATAAGGCCAGCGCTCTGGGTATCCGTTTTCCGGTGCTGCAGGAGTCTCCGCTGCCAGCTTTGAATGTTCCTCCTCCCCAGGTATTGCCAGCGACCTATATTATTTCTCCGGAAGGTGAAGTGATCGCTAAACTGTTTGGTCCACAGACTAAAGAGAGCCTTGAAGACCAGATTCAGCAGTTAAGTCAACAGCATCAAGAATTACGGGAAGCGTCTTCCAATGGGTGATGTGTGCAAAAGAGCCTTTGTTGAAGGTCGGGTGCAGGGCGTCTGGTTTCGCGGCTCGACTCAGGAAAAAGCCCGTCGTCTGGGAATCAATGGCTGGGCACGAAATCTGCCTGATGGTCGGGTGGAGGTGTTAATGTGCGGTTCAGCTGAAGCGATAGCCAAACTGGAGCAGTGGCTTCACAAGGGACCACCTCTGGCCAAGGTGGTCAATGTGATTGTTGCGGAAGAAACCTGGCAGCAGTTTGATATATTTACCACCGGATAATTTCACTGCCAATGACGTTCCAGGTTGGTGAATACCCGCTCCGGATACCAGGTTTTGCCCAGACTGCCATTATATCTGGCCAGAGCCCTGGTTAGATCGCCATTTTCCTTTTCCAGATAGTGTCTGAGAATCTCAACGCCATAACGGATATTGGTCTGCAGGCTAAGGAGGTTGTCCTGCTTCTGACCAATCACATATTTCCAAAAGGGCATAATCTGCATTAACCCCTGAGCGCCTGCAGAGGAAACGGCGTATTGATCAAAGGTAGATTCCGTGTGAATTAATGCCAGGATCAGTTCTGGTGGTAAATCGGCTTGTTTTGCCTCTTTGTATACCAGCTGAAGTAATTCAAAACGATCTTCGGGATCTTTGATAAATTTTGACAGTCGGGTGGACATATCCATGAGCCAGACTTTGGTCTCAAAATCTTTGGCGAAGCTGTCAGGGGCGTCCAGTGTTTTGAGTACCACTTCCAGGGCCGGGTGGGTTGGCTGGCTCCAACTGGTGGTTGCGAAACTGATCAGGGCAATCAGCCCCAGAGCACGGGGAAGTGCTCCGGGTCTGTATTGCCCAATTCCATGTTTAGCCGATAATTCGGTCTTTAAGGAGGTCAATGATTTCACTGGTCTGAATGTCTTCTTTGTCTGTGGCAGTTCGATGCTTGTATTCCACCATTCCATCGGCCAGTCCACGGTCGCTGAGTACGACGCGATGAGGAATACCAATAAGCTCCATATCGGCAAACTTCACCCCGGGGCTAGTTTTTCTGTCGTCCATCAGGACTTCAAAGCCCGCAGCAGTCAGTTCCTGATACAGTGTTTCCGCCGCATCACGGACAACCTCAGATTTTTCAATCTTCAATGGCACCAGGACAATCTGGAAAGGAGCAATGGCTTCCGGCCAGATGATGCCACGGTCATCATGGTTTTGCTCAATAGAGGCCGCGACGGATCTGGATACCCCGATGCCGTAGCAACCCATGGCCAGCGGAATACTCTTGCCATTCTCATTGAGTACAGTGGCCTTCATAGACTCGCTGTATTTGGTGCCCAGCTGGAAGATATGGCCCACTTCAATACCGCGTTTGATAAACAGCGTACCGTTTCCGCAAGGGCTTGGGTCACCTTCCTGAACATTGCGCAGGTCTTCTATGCGGCTGAATGTACAGTCGCGATCCCAGTTGATGCCAAAATAGTGTTTTCCTTCAATGTTGGCTCCAGCACCGAAATCGGCCATTTGGGCGACAGTACGATCCGCAATCACCGGGATAGGGCAGTTCACTGGGCCAAGAGAGCCCGGGCCAGCACCCAGGATTGATTTAATCTCTTCATCAGTAGCAAATCGAAGTGGCGACGCTACGTCGGCAAGGTTCTCAGCTTTGATCTCGTTCAGTTCGTGATCGCCACGAACCAGCAGGGCGATAAACTCACTCTCTGCCGTTTCGGCTGCCGCAACCACCAGAGTCTTGATGGTTTTCTCAATGGGGAGGTTAAACTGATTTACCAGTTGCTCGATGGTTTTGGTATCCGGAGTATCAACCAGCGACATTTCCTGAGAAGGTGCAGGGCGGTCACCTTTCGGTGCCAGTGCTTCGGCCTTTTCAAGGTTGGCGGCGTATTCACTCTGGTCACTGAACACGATGGCATCTTCACCGGATTCGGCCAGTACGTGGAATTCCCGGGAACCACTACCACCGATAGCACCGCTGTCAGCCTGAACTGGCCGGTATTCCAGGCCAATGCGATCGAATATGCGGCAATAGGTATTGTGCATATTCTGGTATTCGGCTTTCAGGCACTCTTCAGAGGCATGGAAAGAGTAACCATCTTTCATCAGGAATTCACGGCAGCGCATGATGCCAAAACGGGGGCGGCGTTCATCACGGAACTTGCTTTGGATCTGGTACAGATGAATAGGCAGCTGCTTGTAGCTGTTGAGATCACTACGGGCGATATCGGTGATGACTTCTTCGTGGGTCGGGCCAATGATAAAGTCACGGCCATGACGGTCTTTAAAACGCAGCAGCTCGGAACCAAACTGATCCCAACGTCCGGTTTCCTGCCACAGTTCTGCCGGCTGTACCGCTGGCATCAGGGTTTCCAGTGCGCCAGCGCGGTTCATTTCTTCCCGGACGATGTTCTCAACTTTCTTCAGGACTTTCAGACCCAGTGGCAGCCAGGTATAAAGGCCGGACGCCAGTTTGCGGATCATGCCTGCGCGGAGCATCAGCTGGTGGCTGATGACCACTGCATCGGCAGGTGTCTCCTTGAGGGTTGGAAGCAGATACTGACTGGTTCTCATGTGTTCTTTTACCGGGCTATTCAAAAAAGGGAGGGTCAAATAAAGCGCCATTTTAAGGCCAGGCGGTTATTATACCAACCGCTGTTTCAAATTCCCCTGTTGTTGACTGGTTGTCAGCAATATTCTTCTGGTGAAATTGCAATTTGAAAACATTTATCCATTACATTGCCTACAGCTTTTGATCTTTTCCAAGATGAAACGGCACTGCGGCAGTGCCATTTCATCCACCTGAATTGAAATGGGAAAAGAATCCTGTTTACGACTTTCTGCTCTCCTCCTCTAACAGCTGACGGATGATCCGGGCTTGTTTCTCTTCCGATAACTCTTTTCCGTGCGAAGTATGCAGGAACTTCAGTGACACCGAACTGATTATTTCCTTCTCCAGGTCCGTGCCCTTATCAAAAATACCAAGGTAGAGTAAACGGCACTTTTCTTTTATGTTACGGAATTGATTAAGCTTCTCGTCCACCTCAGGGCCACTACGTTTCAGGAGTTGATAGGGAACTTTCAGCTTGAGGCCGTCTTGTCTCTGGGACACTTCGTAGCGGGTATATATCCTGGGACCAAGCATTTCCGGAATTATCTGGCTCAACACCTTGGCTTCACCGAGGCTGTCAGCCCACTTTTCATTGATGATCCGGTGCTGTAATTCTACTGCCAACTTTAGCTCAGGCTTGACGGCGATTTTAATATCATACTGATAGACCAGTAGCTGGAAGGCTTTCTGCTTCAGTTGGGCCTCTTTGACATCGTGCTGTACGTTCAAACCGTCCCTCAACTTACCCAAAGATTGGTGTATGCGGGTACTATGCCGGAATTTATTGGCCTCCTGCAGTCTGTGCTCATCACGGCTCTCGTCGGGGCATAGCTCGGTAAACCCTTTTGTTACCTCGCGGTATAAATTTTCGGATTGGTCAAATTGACAGATATCCTGTTTGTTCATCTGTCCGTCTAAGAGCTTCAGAATCTGAACAATTGGCAGTTTCATGAACAGCGTCTCTCCCTGTTGGAGATTACCGTCTTTCACTGCCTTCATCACCTGCCTAACCACAGAGATAGATTTCTGGCCCTGGGATTTGGTCTTGGGGGCAGATTTCTGGCCCTGGGATTTGGTCACAGAATTCAGTAAATCGTACATCTTCTCGATTTGCTCATTCCTGTCGGTGGGCCAGGATGAACCGCTAAAGAACCCCGTCCAGGTGGTTTTCTGTTGAGCCTTCAAAGTCATGGCCCGATAGATGATAGCACGATCCTCCGGTGAGGCACCTGGCAATTGTTTATGGATTTGTTCCGCTAACGCCTTGTCACTGACATCGTTCTGGGCATTTTCAGTGCTGGCTATTGGCGTTGACGAATTCCGGCAGTCTTTGGCCAGGCTATGAAGTAAAAGGGACTGGTATTCTCTTTCAGGCTTGCCTTCCCTGATGGTAAGTTCACCGTCCCGGTTCATGCCGAAATTATCAGAGCCGCTTTTAATACCCACTACCGGTGAGTTAAACACATCATTAATTAAGCCCGCAGGAAGGGCCGTGGGTTGGCCCTGACGGGGACAAGATTCTTGCAGAATAGCGAGATCCAAAATACTTTCAGGTGTCCAGCTGGCATCAAGTGACTGCTGTTGTCTGGGGGAAATCAAGTCTTTGAGCATTTTCGAAAGCAGAAATACCGTCATGACGGTGACGGTATTGGAAAGCATATTGCTGGCAGGGTTGTTGTGTATCGCTGATTTTGTATCTGGAGGGCTGAAACGGGGGGAGGGGCTTGTGGATAGTTTCTGGCCGGTGATCTTTGCAGCAAACAGACTGGCTAACTGAAAGTTACTGCTGTCCATGTTATTGATGCTAATGTTCTGCACAGCCCCAATCATGGAAACCTTTTCCGGTTGCAACGCTCCCCTCATATTCACCAAACCCGGATGAATATGAGGGGCTTTGGGGGCTTGCCTGAAGGGCTCTGTGTCATACACAAGATCCTTAATGGAACGACGGGGTTCGGCAGCAACACCAGATTGTTTCTGATAAGGTAAAGATGTACTTTCCTGTTCCGTTCCAGTGATCAAGTGATACGTATCAACCAGGGGTTGGGCGGTAAATACCCTGGCCAGCAGACCTGAAGTCAATGATGCAACATCTGACAGGATATTACTGGGTCGACTGGCTCCCGAGGTTGCGGCACTGTGCTCAATATACGGTTGATCCGCTGGCATTAACGGAGCCGGAGCCATAAGTTTATTTGATGTCATCCAGTTCTGGATTCTGGTATAAACATTTTTATATCTTTCCATATCCTGTTCTCCATAACCCGCCTCCACTTTTTCATTCAAAGAGGTAATGGCTTCATCTATCAGAGAATCTTGCTCGGATTTATAAGTTTCAATAACTTTCGGGGATACGCTGGCCGATCCTGAATCTGCCGGGTTATTGGTGGACACTGTCATGTTATCAATGTCTTGTTTTTCTAAAGTACGGAGTATTTTTACTGCATCCCAGATTTGATCAACAACGTCCGAGTAATATTTAATGGTTTCATCTATCAGAGAATCTTCCAGGGATTTATAAGTTTCAATAACTTTCGGGGATACGCTGGCCGATCCTGAATCTGCCGGGTTATTGGTGGACACTGCCATGTTATCAATGTCTTGTTTTTCTGAAGTACGGAGTTTATTTATTGCATCCCGGATTTCATCAACAACTTTCGAGTAATATTCGTAACTGGCATTCCTATGTAAGTCTTCCACATTATAGTATTGGCTATTGTCTTTATCAGTTTCCAGATAGTCTTCATATCTATTAAGATTTGCTCTAACCTCATGCATTTCTATCTCAATTTTTTCATCAGCCGCCAATAACAGAGAGTTCAGCTTTGTTGTCAGGCTTCTATGCAGATCTCCGGATTCTGTGTTTTCTGTTGTGGCTGGAGTGGATAATACTGCTGTAGTTTTGTCTGTAGTCTGCTCCTCTGTAATTACTTGAGGCATAGTTGTTGTCTGGCTAACAAGAGCATCTGCTAAATCATTACTACCCGTGGTTTCACGGGCAATATTCGTCGTCGTTCCCACATGACTCAGGAAGTCCGGTGCCGGTATGGTAGCTTTGGGTATTGGCGTTTTTACAGTTACCTCTTTTGCGCCACATTTATTATCGAACCTACTGATTTGGTAAATACCTCCATAATTTAGTACGCGGAGATCAAGCATCAATTTGTTGAAAGCGTCCTCGCAGAGTTTATCATATCTGACTTTTGTTGAATCCGGGCATGGATAATCAGATGGGTTATTATCTATTATATTTTCTTTCGCTGAGTTTATAATATTTACTATTTCATCATTCCATTGATTAAACGCTTCACTAAATTCCTCATTGTCCTCTGGGAGTTGGACATTATAGCCATGCTTTATCATAATATCTTCCATTTTTATCTTTAT
>NZ_JAVRMB020000402.1:0-13050 GCF_031844845.1 Endozoicomonas sp. | reverse complement strand
GCATTAACCCCAAAGTTAAGACCTGGCTTCTGGTTACCAGGCGTGTAGTTGTATTCCCAGAAAAAACCGGTGATCAAATGATTAAATCCCATTTCGCTAAATTCTTTCGGACCGATAATATAGTCCTCACCGCATACCGGGTCACTAATATGGCTTAATTGCTCTCTTAGCAGGTTGTTCAAGTCATCAATGGCATCAGCGTAAATGCCCTGGATATCCATAAGCGGATCATTGATACCATCAAATTGAAATCGTAGTGACTTTGGTAATTCAAAATCATTACCCATATCTACGTTGTACATCAATTTTATCATCTCAAAGGTATCTGGAAAAATCACTGAAACACGTTCTGCATAAAAGGGATCTTCAGAAATGTTTATTGGTGTGATTTCAACGTTGGATAAAGATATTTTTCCGGTTACATGAACTGTGGTCGCTTCAAACCGGATAATGGCCTGAGAGGATGCTAATAATACGAATTTATTAAGTTTTTCAGTGATCTCGCTTTCAGCATAAAATTTAAGCCCAAACCAGCTGGCCGAAATTAGAATAAATAGTATTAATAATCTTTTGATAAGTAAGATAATCATATGGCCACCTGAATACGGAATTACTACATTGAGGCGAGCACTCATTATTATGATGATTTGTATTATCTAATAATTATTCACTGCTTTATAAAAATATGTCTTTATTTTTTTAATTATCAAGTATTAACTGCTTTGGATGTCGGATCTCAAGTGTTTTAATAGATGGTTGTCACATTCTTGACTTGTTTTTTGTTTTTTTATTATTTGTGTCAAAAATATATCAATATTAAGATTTGATTCTTTTGGTTTTTTATGGATTACTTTAATACTATATTTATTTAAATAAATTGATTTTGATTTTGATTATTAATTATTTGATTTAATAGACGGAATTATTTTTAAAAGGAATTTATCATGCCATTAGTGCCGAATAATGACTCTGTTAATTCTGCGGCCCTGGGGCAAAACGCCAGCCCGTTTGAGCCGGAAAAGACTGCGGGTAAGGCAGGGAGCCGCAAAGTAGATACTGTAGATGCTGTAGAGCCATCAATTCCAATAAGTGAAGGTGGGCAGGCTGCATCCAGTGAATTAACAGAAAATGTTAAACCCGCTGAAGCCAAAGCTGTCCTTGGAACAAAAGATGTTGACTCAATGGTTAAAAGGCCTGAAGAACAACTAAATGCAATTTTGTCTGATCAGACGTTGGCGAGAAGCTATAAAGAACAGGCTAAAGATACCTATCTAAATGCCTCGGAATATGCATTTTCAGAACTGCAATCCTTTGTAGGTGAAGTCGATTCTGGTCTTGACTCGAAGAAAATGGCTAAAGCGTATAAGGCAAAGCTGAAAACTATAAGGCGTGAATTAAAGAGCTTTGAAAGAGATGCGTCTGATCTAAAGGTTACTGTCACTACTCGAGATGGCAGTTCGATTCAATTAATTCCCTTTAAATTAAAAGATATAGATCCAGGGGAGTTAAAAGGATTGTTGGGTATAGCTATGGCGCTAACTAAAGAGACTATGGAACAAAGACCTGAAAATCCTGGATACATGATAAAAGGCATGTATGAAGAAAAAATATCAAGTTGTGAGAGTCAGACCCCCCCCCTTTTACAACAAGTGGATGATAAAGCAAAGGAAACCTTTGAGTCCAGTTTTAAACTTTTGAAATTTCCACGAATAGAATTGCACTTTGATTCAAGTGATTCACGTCCAGTAGAAAAAACACAAGAAAAAAGTAGCTCACCTGATAGCACGAAACAAAGTGAATTAAAAATTACTAATACGGGTGAGTTTTATGACGGAAAAGTGGATGATGAAAGTTCAGAAGTTAATCCGCAGACATTAGGTCCTGAAGAGTTAGAACTCCAGAAAAATATTGAGAATGCTCAAGCACAGCGGAAGGGAGTTTTGAGAAATGATGCTTCTGAATACACCGAAGAAAATGAGGGTAACGATAAACTATTAGCTCAGGATTTAAAGAAGACTCTCTCAGCGATACCTTATTCCAACTGGGAAGGAGGCGCTAACAAACCTGAGGAGGATGGACCGAATTCTGATGGGGGTAAGCCGTCAAGGAATCCGCCAAAAGCTCCGTCTAATGAACATTTTCAAAAGTGGCTCCAGAAACGAAATTCAGCAAGAAAGGGGCAACCCAAAAATAGCAAGCCTGACTCTCAGCCTGTTCCTGGCAGTAATAAACCACGAGTTCCTCCAACTGGAACCAGCCTTTTAGATATGTCTGCTGATCAGGTACGTTCCTTCAAAGAACAGGAGTTATGGAGCTATATGACACCAGATCAAGTTGTAAAAATGTTTATGGAACCTAAAAGTCTGATTCCAAAATCTGCTTATGAAGCGGTGAAGGGCAAGGCGAATGTGGGAGTTTTTGATGCCTTGAAAAAGGACGTTCGAATGCCAACATTTGAGGCATTGGTAGAAACAATGCAGCAACACGTACCTCTCCCACTACTGATAAACGTAGCAGTTGAACATGATGGTGCCGGTCTGTTTCGAGCTCTTTTTGCTTATGTAACCGGTGAAAATAAATGGATTAGCAGCGAAACGGCTTCCAAAGCAGACGTGTGTGAGATGATTAAAAGTGATGCTATTGCTTTAAACATAACATCCGCAATTGAAAGTGCTGTGGAAAAGTATCAGAACGTAAACACTGAAACGGAAGCTTGGCAAACAGTAGTTCAAAAGTTAAAAGAAAACGATGGATCAGCTGATATAGTTTCACGAATTTTCAATGTTGTTATAGCTAATGGTGAGTTCTCTGGCAAATCCTCCGATGACCTTGCTGATTTATTATACCTTAAGCCTTTGATTACCGACGGTGACGATAATCCATATGCTGTTGAGTTAGGAACTTTGGCCCAATTTATGTATGAAGCCCTGCTCTCTGAGTTAGGCGTACCAATGTCTAGCGGCAATGAAGTAGGAATCCGATCTGAAAATGGCCATTTTAGTTTGGTTACTACAAATTAGCGATGGTTGGCGATGGGAAGTAGTCTGCTCTCCATCGCTAATCGCATCACTCTTCCAAGTATATTATTCCGTTCTTTACTAGCTCTATTAACCATTGCTGGCATTCCTTACCTTTGCAGCTAATCCATTCTTCAGGCTGAAGATATTGCTGACCGCAGAGTTTTTTGGCCAATGTAAGTAGTTGTTCATTTGCGCAGGGATAGCATTCACCATTGGCAAAGACAAAGGATTGGCTGCCTTGATAAAAAGCCAGCCTGGAACCTTCGCTGATTCTAAGGTTACAGAAACCAAACTCAGAAATCAGAGCTGACCATTGATCAATAGCCTCTTCATCAATGGGTTGAGGGTGTTTGGGCTGAGTCATGGCTGAGCCAAACCAATGAGCTATAAGTTCTTTGTCTTCTATATAGTGGCGCAGAATAGTCTGAACTCTATCTATCGCCTGTTCATCAATTTTACCCGGATCACTCACCGGTTGTTGATCGGCATCAGAGTAGCGGAGGCTTTCACTGAGTTGATCCGTTACAAAGTCGGTAAACTGCATCAGAATATCCCGGTGGCTGGGCGCACGTAAGCCAACGGAGATCGTCATACATTCTCCCTGTGCTACACCATGATGACCCACTCCCGGTGGGAGATAGAGCATATCACCGGGCTCGAGCACAAAGTCTTCCAGAACCTCAAACCCGGAAAGAATGTGTAATGGTGTGTTGTCCATGGTAGGGGATTTTTCATTGTAGACCGGACCAAGCTGCCATTGTCGTTTGCCTTCTGCCTGAATCAGAAAAACATCAAACTGATCGTAATGAGGTCCTACGTTGCCGCCATCAGTAGCATAACTGATCATAATATCTTCCAGGCGCCAGCTGGGCAGAAACCGAAAGTATTCGAGTAGCTCATGAATTTCCGGAACCCAGTGGTCAACAGCCTGAACCAGCAGTGTCCAGTGGTTTTCCGGAAGAGTGCTGAATGTCTCCTCAGTAAAAGGCCCGTGGCGTAACTCCCAGGGGGTATCCCCTTGTTCAAGGATCAGCCTGGATTCGACCTCTTCTTCCAGTGATAGACCAGCAAGTTCATCCGCTGAAACAGGCGGTTTGAAGTCGGGTATGGCCTGACGAATCCGCAGAGGTTTTTTTTGCCAGTATTCACTGAGGAAGTTAGCTGGAATGAGATTTTTCAGTGCTTTGCTCATTGCTCAGTGGCTCGTTTAATAAGGCAGGGAAATCATGCTCTGGTTTTCTTAATATTGCAAAGGCGACCATGGAAGGTAGGATAGGCTTTGGATTATGATGCGAACTTATCATAGAGGAAATAACCATGAGCAAACTGTATGGTGTGCCATTATCACCCATGGTGCGTAAGGTATTACTGGCTCTTGAAATAAAAAAAATTAACCATGAAATTGTTCCGGTCATGCCTTTCAATAAACCTGAAGGTTTTGAAAAGATCAGCCCGCTGGGAAAAATTCCTGCCTGGGAGGACGATAAGGTTACCCTGGCAGATTCTACGGTTATTTGTGAATACCTTGAGGATCGTTACCCCGAACAACCTCTTTACCCCGAAGATCCTGCGGGAAAAGCCAGGGCACGCTGGTTTGAAGAGTATGCCGATACGGTAATGCTGCCGGTACTGGGAACGGTATTTTTTGAACGTATTGCCAAAAAGATGATGAATCAACCTGTGGATGAAGCCAAAGTGCAGGAAATTCTGGAAAGTAAGCTGCCGGGAACATTTGTGTATCTGGAGTCGCAAGCTCCGGAAGCTGATTTTTTATTTGGCCCGGACCTGCAAATGGCAGATATTTCCATAGCGACGAATTTTATTAATCTTGGTCACGCAGGGGTAAACGTTGAACCTGCGGAATATCCAAAACTGGCCGCTTATGTTGAGCGTTTGCTTCAGCATCCAGCAGTGGCGAATAGAATCGCGGAAGATAAAAAATTTCTGGGTACTAAATAGCGGCAGAAGAGCGAGGTGCATGGGTATTCAGCATGCACCTGATTTGCTGTTATTGTTGAAATGGATAAACAGAGCCCAGGTTAAGAATGCCTGTCAGCTCATCCAAAGCGGTGCGGGACTCGGTCAACAGCAGTGGGTCAGCCAGATCCTTGTCGGACAGTTGATCACGATAGTGTTTATTGACCCAGGCGTTAAGCGTTGAAAGTAAACGGTCGTTTATCAGGCAGTTCTGGTTGGTAGCCGCCAGTTCCTGCTTATTCAATACCACTCTTAATCGCAGGCAGGCTGGCCCCCCACCGTTGCTCATGCTCTGGCGGAGATCAAAGACCTTGAGGTCTGTTATCGGACAATCTGAATCGCTGACCAGACTTTGCAGGTAGTTCCAGACCGCAGACTCTTTCTCGCACTCTGAAGGGACAACAATCATTGTCCTGTCTCCAATAGAGAGCAGTTGACTGTTGAACAAATAGGTTCCTACAGCCTGCGATACCGAGACCTGGCTATCGGCTACTTCAACGATATGCAAATCTGGCTCTCCATAAGCCCTTTTTAAAGCATCATATACCGATGCCTGATTCAGGAATGCCTGTTCATGGCAGAACAGTAAGTTGCGGTTACCAACCGCAATAACATCGTTGTGAAAGACCCCCTGATCAATCACAGCGGGGTTTTGCTGCGCATATACAATTTTATCCGGATTAAGCTGATGTAAGCGTGCGATAGCCTGACTGGCTTCAAGGCTTTGGCGAGCCGGGTATTTTTGTGGCGATGCCCTTTGCTGATTAAAAGCAGTCTGTGGATTAAATGCCCCCTTACCGTAGACAAAAAATTCGACGCCCTGTTCTCCATACCCCTGACAAAAACGGGTATGGTTTGCGGCTCCTTCGTCGCCAAAGTATTCGGTGGATGGCAGGGCTTGATGATGAACAAAGTGGTCAGGGTTGTTAAACGTCGCCTGAAGTATTTTTCCTGTGACTTCATGTTCAATGGAACGGTGAAACTTGTTGATTAAATTAGCAGGGGTGAAATGTACTTTGCCATCAGCACAGTCTGCACTGGGAGAAACGGTGGCAGCATTGGCTGTCCACATGCTGGAGGCTGAGCAGCAGGCAGCCAGTACTGCGGGCATATTTTGGGCTGCGTCAGAAAGGATTCGGGTGTCGCTACCGCTAAAGCCCAGCCTTTTCAGCGTGGCAATGTCCGGTCGCTCCTGGGGGGCTAAAACACCCTGAATAAAACCCATTTCACTGAGGGCTTTCATTTTTTCCAGACCCTGCAGTGCAGCCTGTTTTGGGTTTGCTGTATTTCCAGCATGATGGAGTGAGGCTTTATTTCCCCGGGACAGGCCAGCGTAGTTGTGGGTAGGGCCGACCAGTCCGTCAAAGTTTGCTTCTATTGTTGTCATTGTTTATAAATCCAGCCCGGGTGCCAGGTCTTTCGGCATACACAGCGAGTCAGACTCCACACTGGCCACCGGGTAGGCACAATAGTCTGCGGCAAAGTAGGCACTGGGGCGATGGTTACCACTGTCGCCCGGTCCACCAAAGGGAGCTGCGCCGCTGGCACCGGTGATTGGGCGGTTCCAGTTAACGATGCCCGCACGGATTCTCTGTAAAAAGTACTGGTATTGTTCCGGTTGTTCACTGAATAGTCCGGCAGAGAGGCCAAAGCGTGTGTTGTTGGCTTCAGTAACGGCATCGGCAAAGTTCTGGTAACGGATCAGTTGCAACAGCGGCCCAAAGTACTCTTCATCCTGGCGCTCTTTGATAGCAGTCACGTCAATGATCCCGGGAGATATCAGTCCGGTTCCTGCTTTAAGGTGTGTGGCCGGTAGAATGGATTTGCCACCCAGTGTTTTCAGCGCTTCCTGGGCAGCGAGAATCCCTTTGGCAGCCTCTTCTGAAATAAGGGCGCCCATAAAAGGAGCGTCTTCGTCATTCCATTGGCCCACCTTGATTTTGGCGGTTGCTGTGGCCAAAGCCTCAACAAACTGATCACCCCATTGGGTGGCAGGTACGAAAAGGCGACGGGCACAGGTGCAGCGTTGGCCGGCAGTAATAAATGCTGAGTGAATAGTGTCGTGTACTGCAGCTCGGGTATCACTCATCTCAGTGATAATCAGAGGATTGTTTCCACCCATTTCCAGTGCCAGAATTTTTCCTGGCTGACCACCGTATTGCTGGTGGATCATTTTTCCGGTGTTGGAGCTGCCGGTGAAGAAGAGGCCATCAAGACCCGGGTGAGCTGCCAGGGCTATCCCGGTCTCTTTTTCTCCCTGAACAAGGTTGATAACACCATCGGGAAGGCCTGCCTGCTGCCATAGTTTAATGGTAAGTTCAGCCACTGCCGGTGTCAGTTCACTGGGTTTGAAAACAACGGTATTACCGGCCAGCAGAGCGGGAACGATATGTCCGTTGGGAAGGTGGCCCGGAAAGTTATAGGGGCCAAATACAGCAACAACACCATGGGGTTTGTGTCGTATAACGGATTTTCCCACTGGCATGCTGTTTTCAATGGTGCCGGTACGCTCATGGTAAGCTTTTATTGAAATCGCTACTTTTCCCACCATAGCAGCCGCTTCGGTTTTTGCTTCCCAGAGAGGTTTACCGGTTTCTCTTGCAATAGCCTCTGCAAGATAGTCTTTATTCTGCTCCAGCTGTTTTGCGAAAGCCTGGATGACAGACGCCCTTTCTTCGATGGGTCGAAAAGCCCAAGGATGGCTGGCTTTGCGGGCAGCCTTGATTGCCTGATCGACTTGTTCAGCCGTTGCACTGGCGCCTTGCCAGAGGGTTTCTCCGGTGCCAGGGTTGGCCGATGCAAAGGATTTTCCATTTGCTTTAAGCCACTCTCCATTAATGAAGAGGCATTGTTGTTTTGTTGCGGACATGGTTTTGATCCTCTCTTAATTGGCTCAGGGCTGTTTATTCGTTCAAGGCTTTTTACCGGCTCAAGGCTGACTGGATAATGGCACGACACGCAGTAGTTGATCTTCTTCAATACTAAGAGCGGCAGCCTGCTCTCTTGTTATTTTTACAAACTCCATTCCTTCATAGGACAGGCTTCCCATGATGCAGCGAAAGCCTGACAGTTCACTATTGGCCATCAGCCAGCGACGCTGGTCGGTTGTATTACTATCAACAATTTTAACCTTGTACTGCCGGGACTCCCTTACCGAGCGCATGTCTTTAACTCTTGCCTCCAGCAGTGGGCCTGCATCAAAAATATCCACGTAACCGGTGTAATGAAACCCTTCTGTCTCCAGCAGGTGCCGTGCCGGGGTTGTGCTTTCATGGGTCACACCAATGATGTCCAGCGCATCATTCGGGAGCAGGTTGGTATAGATGGGGTGGCGAGGCATGAGCTCAGCGATAAAGGCTTTGTCGACAGTAGACTGCCGATCAGCTTCAGCAAAATCCACAGCAAAAAAGTGTCGGCCAAGGGCTTCCCAGAAAGGGGATATCTCATTCTCATCACAATAGCCCCGCATTTCGGCAAAGATATTTGCATCAAACAACTCAGGAAATGCGGCCAGGAACATCATGCGACTTTTGGACAGAAACGCACCATTTTTGGAGTGGCGGTAATCAGGGTGGAGGAAGAGCGTACACAGTTCTGAGAAGCCGGTATGGTCACTGCAGAGCATCAGGGTGTTTACCATGGTATAGACATTGAGCTGCTGTGATGCATGAACCTGTTTACTCACCTTGTAGTTATACCAGGGAGAATCAAGCCCAACGGCAGACTCAATACCTGCTGTGCCAACCACCTGGCCGGTTTGTGTATCTTCCATAACAAACAGGTAGAGTGCATTTTTGTGGTCTGGGTCAGTGGTACCCGGTTGTTGGGAGGCCTGCTTAAAGGAAGTCAGTGCCCATGCGAGTTTTTTGTCTACCATGGGTCGATTGGATTGCAGGGAGGTGAAGCCGGCACCGGTCTGGTTAGCGATTTGCCAGAGTGCTTCACGGTCTTGCTCATGTATGGGACGAATAACAATCATAGTCAGACACTGCCTCTATTTTTCTTTTGAAAATGCCAGCACGAATTGTTTACAAAGCGTAGAGAGTCGGCATTTTCAGCTCAGGGCTGTTTAATAATCAGTCAGTTATTACGGTGTACATAGACTTGGAAATGGTACCTGAAACTTTATTGATTGATAGACCGTGCAAACTAAAAAAGTGAATCTATAGTTAGCTCCGTTAATTAGATGATTATAACGCTTTGCTAAATAGCGAAAAAATTTTCTGTAGATAATAACCTATGACCCAGCCACCGGCACCTGTGCAGCATCAACCTGTGAATGTGAATAATTTTCCTCATCCGTCAGGTGATGCTTCTGTGCCCGCAGTATCCGGTGATATTTCAGTGAGTCAGCCTGACGGGACGTATATTAAAAAAGACCCCTTTACACGATTAGAAACCTGTAAATCGCTTTTCAGCAGAATTGTATGTTCCCTGGAAACCACCCTGTGGCATACGCTGGATGCATTTAACTGGGCGGGATATTTAGCGATATGGGCAGTTGCCGGGGCAACGTTCATGGTGGGTATGATGGCATTGCCAATCATTATTAAGTCAGCCGTTACCGGTATCGTGATCATGGCCTGTGAAGCGATTGGAGAAGCGGTACTTCGATATTACTCCACCGATGAATTTCCAACAGACCGTTTACCCGTGCTTCTGGACAGACTGCCGATAGAAAAACTTCCGGTTCTTGGTGATTTCTTAAGTTTTAAATGGCTTAGATATCTCCCTACCCAGGGGGAGAGGTGCGATGAGAATAAGCTGACATACTTTGGCAGCAGGATGGTGGTGGGTGGTGTTTATGGAAGCTTTCTGGGTTTTTTCTCAGCGCTTATCAACTTATCTCCGCAGAGTATACTGGCGACAGGTGTCGTTGCAGCCGGGGTTGCTTTTGGACTGAGAGTGCTTATGTGTGCGAAGGTTGCACTGGATTTTGTCTTTCTTTCCAGGCATGAAATGAATGAAAATCGGCTATATCACAAGGATAATTTCGTCAACAGGCCTATACGTGAGCGGCTGACAGGAAGTGCAGAGTCTTCCCGGTATATACCAATGCCTGCACCAACCGATATTGATGCATCACTGCAGTTATTGAACTTACCAGTATCGAAAGAAGCGGTGGTTAAGGACCATGTCTTCAATGCTGCTGAAGCGCGGTGTAATGAACTTGCAGGACAGGGTTTGCAAAAGGAACTGTTTGATCGCTGGGTAAGTTTGTATAGACACACCCAGGAGCAGCTTTATCAATTCATAAAGCAAAGAGACTTACAAATAGCGAAAGGGCAGGTACTTCAACAGAGAGTCATTCGTCAGAACGTTGAGCTGGAGCAAAGAGATCGCAGGCTGTTAGGTTTGCCGCTGGAAGGGCTACTAACTCCAGAGCAGATCGATGCAGGGTATAAATCGGCAAGTGCAGTGCATGAATGTCATAAAGATATAGATGTTAATGAGATTGACCGGTCTGCAGCTCGCCTGAAGGCCTTTTATGGGGGGCAGGCAGCTACTGCAGTGTGAGATGAGCCTGGTACATGGTTTCTTGGAATTGACCTCATCATAAAGCTGTTTATTTCATTCAGATCTTGTACCACTGAGCAAACTTATGAAGTCCCTCCTCAATGGTGGTCGATGGCTTGAAGCCTACGGTATCCATTAAATCGCTGACATCGGCATAGGTTGCGTAGACATCGCCTGACTGCATTGGCAGATATTGCTTTTCTGCCTGCTTGCCAATGGCATTTTCCAGAGCCTGAATGAAGGTCATCAGTTCAACCGGTTGGTTGTTGCCGATGTTGTAAAGCCGGTAAGGGTCAGTGCTGTTGAAGTGATCAGATTTGGTTTGAATAACATTCTGAATTCGCACAATAACGGTTTGTCCATTGTTGCATTGTCGTGTGATAAGGTTAAAATCCCGATCAATTTTCATGGCGTTGAGGCTCATGCTGTTTTTCAGCGTTCATGCGTATGTAACAGCCTTTATAGCTGGGTAAAGTATCAAGAGTTGCCCGGAAGTATTGCTGCAACGGTCGGGCGGGATTGGTGATTTCTTCAATTTGGATCAGGCTGTTTCGGTATACTGCCTTAAATTCGACGGGCGGTGGCGTGGGGGGAGGATGTTTTCACCTTCTTTTCAGACGAGCAGCCTGATTGCAACAGGACAATCCTGCAATATGACCCTGGCTTTTGCTCTGTACAAGTATTTTCCCTACGGCGGGTTACAGCGTGACTTTCTACGAATAGCCATGGAATGCCAGCGGCGTGGCCATGACATCAGGGTCTATACAACCTGTTGGCAGGGTGAGCAGCCGGAAGGTTTTGATGTGCGTCTTCTGCCAGTTAAAGGACTGTCCAATCATGCACGAATGCTGAATTTCCAGAAGCAGATTCAACAATCGTTAAGCAGTGAACCAGATATTATTCTGGCAGGTTTTAATAAACAGCCCGGATTGGATGTTTATTATGCGGCTGATACCTGCTATCAGGCTAAGACTCAAGCCAGGAGCTGGTGGTACAAACAGACTTCCCGATATAAGCATTACAGTGCATTTGAACGGGCTGTATTTGCCAAAGAAAGCAAAACCGTATCATTGCTGATTTCCCCGTTAGAAAAACCTGTTTTCCAAGAGTACTATCAAACGCCTGATGATCGCATATATATGCTTCCACCAGGTATTTCCAGAGATCGCTGCCGACCTGATGATGCTGATGTTATACGCACAGAGTTTCGTCAGGAATTTCAATTAAACGATAATGACCACCTGGTTCTGATGGTGGGCTCAGGTTTTAAAACCAAAGGTCTGGACCGGGCTATTCGGGCCATTGCCGCGCTGCCTGAAACCGTAAAACAGAAGACTCGATTTTTCATTATCGGTCAGGACAGGCAAAAACCTTTTGAAACGTTGGCCAAACAGCTGGGCATTGCTGAGAAGATACGGTTTTTTGCTGGGCGAGATGATGTTCCTCGCTTTCTGCTCGGTGCGGACCTGCTGATTCATCCGGCCTATAACGAGAATACTGGCACGGTGCTTCTTGAGGCACTGGTCGCCGGATTGCCAGTATTAACGACGGATGTCTGTGGTTATGCTCACTATATTCTTGATGCCGATGCCGGGCGAGTAGCCAGTTCCCCATTTTCTCAGGCTAAACTCAACCAGCTTACCTATGAAATGTTGTCATCAGAGAATCGTCGAGAGTGGTCTGGAAATGCCGTCGCCTTCAGCAAAAAAGCAGACTTGTACAGCATGCCTGAACGAGCTGCGGACGTTATTATTCAACAGGCGAACAAGAAACTCGCAGAGAGGGCTCGCTGAATGCTTTATCTGAGAGACGATTTAAAGAAAGCATGGCAGGGGCAGGATCCCCAGCAATTGCTGGAGAATATGGATGGCGAAGTCTATCGGGCGCTGGAAGCCCGCAGAACCTTCCGGTTTGAATTGAACGGCAAAGGATTCTTCGCCAAAGTTCATGGAGGGGTTGGCTGGTTCGAAATCTTCGAAAACTATATCCGTCTGAGAAAGCCGGTTCTGGGTGCCCGTCATGAATGGGAAGCCCTGAACAAACTGCACGACATAGGGATTGATACCATGACTCCGGTGGGGTTTGGTGAAACCGGTAGAAATCCTGCTGCCCAGCGTTCATTTCTGGTGACCGAAGAACTAAAAGACATGGTTACCCTGGAGGATTTTTGCAAACCGTGGAAAACAACGCCGCCGCCGTTCAGACTCAGGCTCGCCATCGTTGTTAAACTGGCTGAAATCAGTAAAAAGATGCACGGCAATGGCATCAATCACCGGGACTATTACCTCTGTCACTTTATGATGCCTGACCTGAGCAAACCTGATCCTGACAATCTGATGTTTTATATGATTGACCTGCACCGGGCACAGCTCCGTGAAATCACGCCTTTACGCTGGGTTATCAAGGATCTTTCCGGGCTTTATTATTCGGCCATGGATATTGGTATCACCCGAAAAGATATTTTCAGGTTTATTAAAATCTATACCGGCCTTCCTCTTAGAGAAGCATTAACGCAGCATTTATCAATGTGGCGGGC
>NZ_JAVRMB020000401.1:0-5421 GCF_031844845.1 Endozoicomonas sp. | reverse complement strand
CCATTCCGATTTTAAGCTGAAAAATCATAACCGGTTTGTATCTTTAAAGAAGAAAGACCTGACCCCGGTTTTCTGTTCAAAGTTTTTTCCCGAAAAATCATCCTGACCACAAAGCCACGCCCGGCGAACACAGCGAGCGATGCAGTGGTAGTAACGTGTGCTCGCCGTATCGATCAGATTTCTCCGGGAACTGGTCATGGGTTCTCCTGTCAGGAAAAAAGGTACAGAGGAAATATAGAATAGTTTCTCAGGGATTCAATTTTTGGGTGTCCTATTCTTTCCCGGAAGCTTACACCAATGAAAATAGTGACACCAGCGCATAACGAGAGCTTACAAACGGACGCTCCGCGCCGTTGAAGCAGGCGTTATGTATTAGGAGTATAAATATGAAGATCAATGGTAAAAATGTTGAAGATTATTTGAACAGTCTATCTTGCGCGGAATTACTAGAGCGAGACAATAATGACTATTTAATTTCGTTTCGATTAGATAGTGGTAGTGATATTGCCTTTGATCCAAGAACAAAAACTAAAGCATCAATTTTTATTGGTACCCTTCCAGAAGAATTACTCACAGTGACAGGTATTGGCAAAGTGATAAAATACCCTCCAGAAAACCCAAGCACTGCACTTAAGAGAGTTTCATCACAACTAGATCGTCTACCTATAAAATATAAAGTAGAAGTACAAACGATTGATGCATTACACCAACTAATTGAATCACAGAAAAAAACATAACAAGTGCTTCGTGCGGACGCTATCGCGCTCGCACAAGCAAGCGTTATGTGCTTAAGACAGTCAGAAAGCATAAATATTGAACTTAATGGAGTCACTACTGTCTATCTTTGGAAATGGTTAAAAGGAGCTTTGCATGATTTTAAGTGTAGGAAGATGTCAACAAGTTTCAGGCCACTCTAGTTCAGTTAATCTTGCATCAGCGTCGGAAAACTGTCTGCAAAAATATATTCCTACAAGTACAGACCGTTCTGTTGATGTTAAAGAGCTAACAAAAAGGGCTTTATCTGCATTAACAGAAGGAGAGGTAAAGGCAATACAAGTTCCTGAAAACTGCTGTCTCGGGGTTTCCGTCGAATGGATAGTAAGTTTCCTAGAATCATCTGATTGTATTTTCAGTTGTCAGAAAGCCAGATCCTTACATAAGGAATATTGGAGTAATATTAAAGCAAGTGACAGATTGGATACTTTAAATAATAAGAAAAAAGATTGCGTGGAGCTAACCTATCAGTTTCTTTCTAGTAAGATGCATGATAAAGAAATCAATATTGATGTCGAGCCATATTCTTTCAATCATGTGAAATCATTAGTTTCTACATTATCTCAGGCGTTTTTTCTTTTACCAAAATGCTGCGTTCTCCTAATACTTCAAGGTCAAGGTAGGAAAACAGCATTTCAAGGTCATAACTTTATTATTTCCTGGTCTGTTCAAGATCATAATAAATTTATGACTCTTTTTGACCCATCCGGAACTCAGATAACTTGGAAGAGAAATAAAGGTGAAACACCCTCAAAATTCTTCATCCGAGTAATGGATAACATTAGTGATATCATTGGACTCTTTATAAAAGGCGACGGTTATTCTTTTGAAGAAATTAAAAGCATACTGTTGTATAAAGGGAAATCTCTTAAGTATATAACAGGTGTTGATTAGTCATAGTTCAAATCCAGCGCATAACAAGTGCATCCAGCGGACAGCGCTAGACGCGCTGCCGCTTATGCAGGCGTTATGCGTACACATATATCTGCATTACATATATGTTTTCGATCTAAAGCAATGCCATAGGATCTGGACCTTTTAACTTTTTAAACTCAAGCGGGTACTCTTTTGTTTTAGGAAGCAGTGGATGAAATTTATTCCTACTTCCATCATCATTTGTTAGTTTCAATTGAGCGCAACCGTAACGATGGCGAGGACACCGTCCTAGCATATTCATTCCATTACGTTTATAGAATATTGAGTTTCCATAGAAATAAGGGTCGCTAAATTCAACGCCTTTTTTATTATTTGATAATCCAACTCCAGTAACTGCCCTTACTAAAAAAGTTCCTAGTCCTAGTTTTTGGCACTTAGGTGAAACATAAGTCCCATGCACGTCTAGCCATGCTTTATCCTTAGCGTTTTCATTGAATGTGACAAAACCAAGAGTCTCTCCTTCATTAGCTAAATTTATCTTGGAGTGGTCTTTTTTTGTATGACGAAGATGACTTGCTTATTGGAGCGTTATGCCCTACTCAAAATATCATCAATGACAGTGCGAACATTAAAGCTATTCATCTTTATGTTCATTTCGCTAATCCATACAAATTTTCAGGATGACAGGTGGAATAACTCAGACTCCTGTCATTTCAGAGGCTATACCATTTAAAAAATTTGCAGGGAATTATCCGCTACGATCTCGCAAGACTTGTAAATCAATCAATATGAGACTTTCAACCAAATGAAAGGTGCTGTTTATCAACATTTTTGATACATGGCTTAATTTGGTTAAATTTATGGCCTTCTTATTTTTCCCTTTTATGCCTTCAGGTTTATGTGTCAGTTGGGGTGCGTCTTTCACCATCTTGCGGATATCTGCTGGCTTCCAGACGTAAGGCTGATTATTCCTTGTGAAGTTATATCTATTCAGCGATTGCGCCCGTTGAGTGCAGAACTGGTATTTCCACATGTTATCATTGTCATGATGTTTGTACTTCAATGTCTCGAAATCATATTTAATGCAGGTTTGTATAATTTGTGGATTTTTATTATATATTTCTTTTATTTCAATCCATAATTCCGCCCGGCGATTCCCGTGTGGGCACAGGTTAAACCGCTTTTTCTAATCATCGTCAGAGAATAGACAGGCATTGGGAAAAAGTCGCTGAAACCATGGTTCATTTTCCCCATCAAACAGATTCCTTAAGTCATCCACTGTGTACAGTGAAGGCTTTTTTTGCAGTACTTCCGTAGGCTTCATATGCCGTAATGCCAAGGATGGATATTTTATTTTATTCCGTATACAGATAGCCCTGATATATTCTTTACTCCATAGGATACGTTCATCTCCATGTTTCATTTTATGGAGACGGGACAAAAAAGCTTTTTCAAAATTCGGGTTGTATTTATTGCGTGTCTTCAGATGCCGGATTTTATCCAGTAATTGTTCATTGGTGCATCGATCTTCAATACGCAGCATTCTGTCAAGGTCTTTGGGGTCGGTAAAATTTTCCTGAATAAAGCGAGTCATATTAACTTTTGATGATTCAACATACTTTCCGTCCAACCATAGCTGAAAGCCCCGTTTCCTGAAGTCTGTGGCCACTGTGCACACCTGACACGAACGTGAACTCGAAAAACGCTTTTTAATATACGCAATCATCATCTTCAGATCGCCCGCTCTTGCCAGGCCGTTCACCCTCAGGGCATCCTTGCTTGTTCTGCGGGTATTAGCATTATATTTTGCAATCAATGCATCGACCCGGGTTGGATCATAAATTCTGTTGGTGGCAATTTCAGTGAAGATCTCCAGATCGGGGACAGTCCAGTGCGCTGTTTGTTTCAGTGGGTTATATATGCAATGTGAGCATAGATTTGTGACAATAAGATCAGGAATGGCGTTCGGCTCTTCCTGCTTCAGGCTGATCTTTTTGGCCAGCAGTTCGAGGGTATCCCTGTCATCGGGGGACTCTTCAAGTTTCAGCCGGAACCAGGGATAGGAGATAGCTCCTACATTCTGATGAGGACGCAGAATGCAATGGTTGACGCAATATTCATACAACGCGGCAAGAGTAGATATTTTAACCCAATTCGGCTGCAGGGGGAGATGTTTATATTTAAAAACATAAAATGTTCTTTGGAGATGACCTAAGGCTCTGGACAGTTCATGCCCGTCCCTGAGCTTTAAATGCAGTTGTAACTTGATGAAGGCTGGTAACTGGTGCGTTTCAACCGCTTTTGTCAGGCACTGTTTAAAACGTTTATTCCGGTAATAGGGTTTGCAAAATTTCCACTCTGCCCTTGTGAAATCTGCCTTCTGGCAAACAGGTTTATCCGTTCCTCTACCCAGGTAATGACTTATGCGCAGCTGGTCAAATGCATCACTGTTTTCCACAACGACCGGCAACTTTTCGAGATTGATAACATTATGGGTTATGCCGGTAATCAGTTCCTGGTGTTTATCCTTTTCATAAGCCTTCAGGTAGCTGCCACTGTAGTCTGTGTTGTCCTGGCCTTCCCGACTGTAAGACCACAGCAATTCTTCATTGTCGCTGATGTTCCTGAGTGCAATCACTGTATAGGTCGGGCATTCATCCAAATCCAGTTTGCGTACCGCTTTGTGCGCCTTTTTTGACGATCTGGTTTCAGGCAGATTGTTGGTCACCTGGAACGAGATATTAGGTTCAGTCTTTTGAGAGTCATTGCTGCATACGGCTATGCACCGGGGGTAAGAGCCAAACTCCACCTCTAGATTGTCCTCTGTCTGGTGATAAATATTGGACCAGATGACCCGGGAATCATTCGCCAGTGGGTGACAGTAATGCTGGTTGACCAGCCAGCTCAGGGATTTTTTGTTTGCCTGGGTTTGACGTAATGCCAGGGTGCCCTCAACATTCATGATGGTTTCGCCACGTCTGAACACTGGCCGGTTATGGCCAGGGGATGGCTTCCGGGCAAACAGGCCAACGCCGGCACATCCGGTGACCGTACTCAACCTTACCGCCAGTCTTTTATTCCCGGCCGGTGCCTGGCCGGGAGACAACGGTATGTTTGGGGAAGATGCCGGGGCAGGGCTGGACACAGACCTTCCTGTGGTGTCTTGGCACTTTCTGGGCGGTTGCTGACGACGGGGACTGTCCGGGGATATTTGCTGGATGTCCGGATGTGGGCGCTTGACTCCGCGAGGAGGGTTCATGGTTCACCTTGTTAATTTTGTTTATCAGGGTAAAAGAAAGTAAAATAGCAGGTCTGCTGATCAGATTGCGGAAAAAAGTTGTCCAGTCAGTACATTCTGGCGTAGGGGTTTTGGTTCAGATGGGTTACTATTGCGCCCTTTTTTAACAGACCATAGAAATTAGCCCGGCATCAATCGTCTCCCCCGAATCATTGAGCTATAGGCTAGGAACGGAGAACAGGACATCCATAAAAATACCCCTATTTATTATATTGATAAATTTATGGGTGTCTTTTATTTTATACTTTTATTTTCTTTTATTAGTCTCCTGAAAGGTTAAAACCACGGGCTTTAGCTATGATAGTTTTCTCCCTACGGGATGTAATTAAGCGCCCCAAGGTACACGCGGCTGTCATTGTGTACAGGGATTGTACACAATCCATCTGGCAGGGATTACCCGAGGGCATAAAAGCCAACCGTCAGGCAGTCACCTCCCTGTGGATGGATCCTGTACAATCCCTGTACAGGATGAC
>NZ_JAVRMB020000400.1:0-7718 GCF_031844845.1 Endozoicomonas sp. | reverse complement strand
TTATTCATTCTGAAAACGAGAGTAGAGCAGTAACAAAAGAACGATAAAGGAACAGAAAGGAACAGGACATCCATAAATTCCTATCCGTATAAATTGAACCAACGTTTTACTTAAGCTTTCGCCCTGGATTTATGGATGTCCCGTTAATTCCCGATTTATGGATGTCCCGTTAATTCCCGTCGGGATTTATGGATGTCCCGTTAATTCCCCGTTAATTCTCCCTGGAGAGGTTCTATTATTTCTTCACTGGGTTATAGGCATAAAGAATGAAAAATTGTACGTATATTCTTAAATTATCTTTCCCTGTGTCATGACGTACGATCAGTGGTAATCAGGAAAATAATAGGGACATACTAAAGCGAAAGAATCGCGCTGGGAAGATTCTCTACACTGCGTTTGTCCGAAAGAGGGTCAACGGTCTGCGTTTCCCAGACAGCAAAACCTTCGGTTTTTTTCTGGCAGCCTGGGCATGGGAGCCCAAAACTGTGGTGTGACAAAAGAACAGGAAAAAGAACAGGACATCCACAAAAGAACAGGAAAAAAAGAACAGAAAAAGAACAGGACATCCATAAATTTACCCAAAGAACAGCAAAGAACAGAAAGAACAGCAGAAAGAACAGGACATCCATAAATTTACTAATCATAAAAATTGAACCAACGTTTTACTTAAGATTTTACTCTGGATTTATGGAAGACCTGTTTATTCTCGTGGATGTCCTGTTTATTTTTCCTGTTTATTTTTCGTGGATGTCCTGTTTGTTTTCGTGGATGTCCTGTTTGGAACTCTGTTTGGAACTTATTCCGTGACCAGTGGTCAAAATATTCGATAGCAAACTATCACCTACTTAAATAAAAAAGGAAAAAATCATGATGGATGTGATTGGGATCAAAAACTTTAGTTATCAAGACGATAAAAATGTGGCAAAAGAACATTCAAAACCAAACCATGACTGTACATTCCGGGGTTGCCAAATCGGATTTTTAGATGGCAAGAGTTATGTAGGAACTTTTACAGCTTCTCAACTTAGAGCAATCTTAGTAAATTATTATTATGTCGATGATAATTGGAAGCAAAACAAAGAATGTTTTTTGAATCGATGTATGTTGAAAGCTGTTCCTGTTCCTGATCCGAAAAATCTTCTTACAGAAGTATACAACCAAGCTGTTAACCGTGCAGATTCTGCCGGTAAATGATGTTAATAGCGTCACGTTATGACGCTATTTCTTTCCATTAAACTCATCTTGGGGGCACGCCATAGAAAGGAAAAAACCGTACGCTAAGGGACTGGTTATTTGAGCATTGCAATTAACGCTCTTTCATACACGATGCTAAGAACAGACGGACTCTTATCTAAATACGAACAAATACCGTATTCACCTCGGATGCTCTGCTCGACAAAAACAAAGAACAAAAGAACAGGACATCCATAAGAAAGGAACAAGGAACAGGACATCCATAAATTCCTATCCGTATAAATTGAACCAACGTTTTACTTAAGCTTTCGCCCTGGATCTATGGAAGTTCAGTTAATTCGTTAATTCGCGCCCGTGGATTTATGGATGTCCCTGAAAGGAAACAATGGATGTCCCGTTAATTAAATAAAGAATTAAAGGAACTAAAGGAACAGGATAAAGGAACAGGACATCCATAAATTCCTATCCGTATAAATTGAACCAACGTTTTACTTAAGCTTTCGCCCTGGATTTATGGATGTCCCGTTAATTCGAACCAACGTTTTACTTAAGCTTTCGCCCTGGATTTATGGATGTCCCGTTAATTCCTCCGTAGCCTGCCAGTAAGGCATACAGGTGAATATCAGACATTACTGGCTTCCTTTTGAGCAGTCTTTTTGTGGGTCGAGCACATGGCCATCAATTCCGTGATGGTGATCATGGTGGTGGGTGTATATGGCCAGTTCATCAGACTCACCACCAAACAGACGAAGGTAGGCTGGATGCTGCTTTACCTGTTGGGGATGCCCCGAGCAGCAGACATGCTGGTTGATACAAACGACTTTATCCGTAGAGGCCATGACCAGATGAAGGTCGTGAGAGACCATCAGAACTGCGCAGTTTTCCTGATGGCGGGATTCATTCCGAAGATCGGTGATCAGCTGGTAAAGCGCTTTTTGACCGGTGACATCCACCCCCTGAACAGGCTCATCCAGCACCAGAATATGTGGTTTATGCAAAAGTGTCCGTGCCAGCAGAACTCTTTGGAGTTCACCACCAGAAAGCGACTGGAGGGGCGATTGCAGAACGTGGGCAACGTCGGTACGGTCCAGGGCATTGTTGACGGCGGTTAAGCGACAACCCGTTAGCCTGAGGAAACGATTGACGGTTAAAGGCATTGAGTCATTGATATGCAGTTTCTGAGGCATATAACCAATACGAAGCCCTTTTTTTACCGTTCTCTGGCCTGAAGATGGCGCTTGCAGGCCAAGAGCAATGCGTACGAGTGTGGTTTTTCCAGCGCCATTTGGGCCAATCAGGGTTACAATTTCACCAGCATTTACCTGCAGATTGACGCCGGTAAGTACTTCTCTATTCTGGAATTTCATCCAGATGTCACTCAACTCTATCAGTGGTTGATTCATAATCTGTTGGCTCTGCTCTTTAATAAGAAAACTCTTTATAAAACAAAAGAAAATCCTGCCTGCGGTGATTTATGCGAATGTATGGACAAAGGCTGCTCAGGATACCCTGCAGTTGGTGCATAAACCGGCTAATTCAATGGAGGTTTCGTTGATGGTAAAGCCGTGGTCATTGGCGCAGGATGTTAACGATTGATCAATATTTGAATGTTCGATTTCAATGGTTGTACGACATTGGGTGCAGATCAGAAAACAGCCATTATGCCGGGTACCCGGGTGGCTGCAGCCAATATAGGCATTAATGGAAGCAATTCGGTGTACCAGACCCTGCTCCTGAAGGAATTCCAGGGCTCTGTAGACCGTGGGTGGTTGAGCCGGCTTTGATGCTCCCTGGGTGAGTTCTGTCAATATCTCATAGGCACCCACCGGGCAGTGGCTCTGCCAGACCAGCTCCAATACTCTTTCTCTTAAGGGAGTCAGGCGAACTCCACGGTCTGTGCAAAGAAAGCGGGCTTTGTTTAAAGCCTCTTTGATGCAGTGCTCATGGTTGTGGGGCTTATATGGGCTAGAGTGGCCAGTCATAAATTCCAGGTTGCAAGATAGTAGTGATGTTATATTATAACAATATAGTATCTTCTTACTATCCTGCTGCACAGGTTTTTCACCAGACTTCTGGCTCTGATGGGATTTGGAAAAATCAGGCCAGCCTTTGAAATCTATAGTTTTTTTATGAGTTGGAACTTTTTGTTGAGATATAAGTCCAAGTACAAGGTATTAGAAGAAAAACAGTCCGGTACTCAAAGGTGAAGGGATAAATTATGGAGGTCGATTGTTTGGCAGCTACAGCTACACTTGGATATTATGGTGATAAATCAACTGAAGGAAGTTCAGATCCTCATATTGTCGCTGTACCGAGAGATGGATTTCTTTCCAAAAACCGAGAAAGAGAGCAGAACAATCCGCCGGAGATTGAAAGCGTTACATTTCGTCATATCACTTCTTATAATATAGAAAATTATACTAATGAAAAAAAGCTGAGTGTGCCAGACAGGGTATCCCAGGCCAAGCTAAAAATAATTACTGAGCCAGAGAGTCCAGTTATTCAACAAAACGCTTTATCAGAAAAGGATGTAATAAAAAAATTCAAGACTATGGGTTCAGCTTCTTATGAAGCATACAACGACTTATCGGAGAGAAGAGTTGGCAGTGATGATTTTGAATTTCATGAAGTAACAGCGTGTTTGGAAAAACTAAAAGAATATTTAAATAAGTATTCAACAAAAGAGGGTGCCTCTGTAATAGGAAAGACGGCGTTTTCCCAAGCTGTGAATGATATTTACCAACTGATTGATAATAAAACACCCTATCGCAAGACGTTAGATATTATTTCGAAAGTGATCTCAATAATTGATTTTTATTTATACACGAGAGAGATAAAGCCTTATCTGGAAAAAACAGGTATGACGGCGAATATAGAGCCTGACAGAATTGTCCTTGTATCAATCGTCCTATCAGATGATGGATTATCTTACCAAGAATTTAGAGTGTGTGGGGAAACTATCACTGGCTTGGAAAAGCTTCCACTTCATTCTCAAATTAACCCTGCCGGAACGATCAGAGGGTTTGTGTTTACATATTATTCCGATAATTTGACTATGGAAAATATTTATAATTGTTCAGATAGAGGTATTAAGATGGCCTATGATGAAATGAATTATTATTATACTTCTGTTTGTTCTAATCAATACTCCGGACACTTTTTGATAATATCCGGTGATGTGGTAAATCAGCGAATAGAATATTGAAGCCTCTGTTTGCTGATCAGATCCTTCATGAACGATATAGTAAAGAACGCTTTGGACGCTATGTCCATGCTGAAAAAGCCCCAGAAAATCTTCATCGCGTTGCTTCTTTCGGCACTTGTCGTATTTCAGGGAAAGGCCACCTTCCGCAATTTAAGTCGTTACTCTCCAATGTCTGAAAAGCGCTTTAGTCGTTGGTATGGTCGGCCATTCGAATTTTTCACTTTTAACCGGCTGACGCTTTCTGATGTACTTTCAGAGTCGGAGGAGCTGATAGCCGCTGCTGATGCAAGCTTCATGACCAAAAGCGGTGATCACACCGAGGGACTTGGAAAGTTTTGGCGTGGCTGTAGCGGGCGGACAGAGAAAGGTTTGGAGATATCTTTACTCAGCGTGGTTGATCTTACGTCCAATACTGCTTATGCACTTGAAGCAAAACAGACACTGGACCAGAAGGGAAAAACCCGTGTCGATCTCTATGCTGAGCAGGTGATAGCACAGGCTAAGCAGATCATTGATATGGGCATCAAGTATCTGGCTGTAGACGCCTATTATTTCAAAAAGAAATTCGTATCCCCCATTGTTGAAACTGGAATACACATTGTCGGCAAATTAAGAGCGGATGCAGATCTGGTGTGGCCCTACACAGGTCCTTATTCTGGCAACGGTCGCCCCAAGACTTACGATGGCAAAGTAAACCTTGAGAAAGATCTGAAGCGCTTCCAGTCTGTAGGAACGCTTGAAACGGGTGAAGATGTCTACACTGCCAGACTGTACTCAAGATGCCTGAAATGCTGGATACGGGTTGTTATGCTTCGCTTCCGGAGAGGCGATAAAATAGGTTTCGCATTGCTTTATTCCACTGACCCAGAGCTGGATGCCATGAGGCTTATCAGATATTACAAGGCACGGTTTCAGATTGAATTTTTCTTTCGTGATGCCAAGCAATACACTGGACTTACGGATTGTCAGTCCTGTCGGAAAGAAGCAATTCATACCCAGATCAACGCCTCATGTGCAGCGTTAAACTTGCTTAAACTGGAAGACAGGAAATCGAAGGGCATCAAAAGTAAAACGATAATCTCAATCACCAGCTGGAAACGCCTGAAGTTCAACCAGCACTTGATGTGCCGGGTTTTTGTAAGCTTAGGATTACCCCTGAATGATGAAAAAGTCTTGGGCACCTATGAGCAGCTCAGTAGCTATGGAGCAATTGCGGCGTGAAAGTGTCCGAAGTATTGTTCTAATAAAAGCATCATATTATTACCTACAACTTTATCTATAGGTTATGAAAGTTTTATCAAAATTCTCAGGTTTTCCATTTGTCCGGTTTCTATTCAAAATAAGCCTGTTATCGCGGATAATCATGTTTTTATGCCCTGGTATAATTTTGTGCACGATTTTAATCACGCTAAATCTGGCAGTTATCTTTGTGTCAAAAAACACATTAAAGGTGTTGGTTCTGGGAAAGTTTCACCACAAGAAGGGTGGAGGTCGGAAGATAATCCTTATCTTAAACACCAAAAAGTTGTTGAGGATATCCTTGTTGAATTTCAACACAGAGTAAAAAATGGCTCTGCTTTAGTTAGTAGCGGAAATCCTGATAGAATCGACGAGTTTAATCAGGGTGTTGAAAATGTGCCTTCCACAAATAAAGGTAAAGAGTTAAAGGCCGCGTGCTATATGCTGTTATTTGAGTTGGTGCACGAGGGGTACTATCCCATTCCGCTATTCAAATCGCACCATTGTACTGAGATTGATATTAAAGAAGCTGCCAAGTCTCTGAAACCCAGTAATTCTCCAGACTCAAGTCATTTAAACGGTTGGGTTAATTATATCGGTAATGATTCTGTTAAAGACAACGGTAAAAATGCCTCCACCGGGTCTTCAGAAATTACTGTACCTGACCAAAATGCTTGTGCAATTTTAAAAGATACCATCAATACTATTAGAGAAAAGTCAGGATTACCCACCATGGAAAATCTGCAGTCACCCTATGTTTTCGAAAATTGGGAGTGGAGACCTGCATCAGACTAATAGCGGCAGAGTTGCTACTATTCAAATTACTTTTTTTCAGAAAAGTTAAGGACTGTTTACGTTAAAAATGGAGGATCTTATGACTCCCCAAATCATGCCTTGCTGACTGGTTAAGGGAAAGGAACAGGACATCCATAAATTCTTATCCGTATAAATTGAACCAACGTTTTACTTAAGCTTTCGCCCTGGATTTATGGATGTCCCGTTAATTCCGTGGATTTATGGATGTCCCGTTAATTCCCGATTTATGGATGTCCCGTTAATTCCTCCGTTAATTCCCTGATTTATGGATGTCCCGTTAATTCTTACCGTTAATTCTTCCGTTAATTCTTACCGTTAATTCAATTGTGGATTTATGGATGTCCAGTTAATTCTTCTGTTAATTCTTGGATTTATGGATGTCCCGCTAATTCTGATGTCCCGCTAATTCTCGATGCCCCGTTAATTCTCCGTTAATTCTCCCTGGAGAGGTTCTATTATTTCTTCACTGGGTTATAGGCATAAAGAATGAAAAATTGTGCGTATATTCTTAAATTATCTTTCCCTGTGTCATGACGTACGATCAGTGGTAATCAGGAAAATAATAGGGACATACTAAAGCGAAAGAATCGCGCTGGGAAGATTCGCTACACTGCGTTTGTCCGAAAGAGGGTCAACGGTCTGCGTTTCCCAGACAGCAAAACCTTCGGTTTTTTTCTGGCAGCCTGGGCATGGGAGCCCAAAACTGTGGTGGAATTCGAAAGTACCGGTTCTGTTGCGCAGTTAGTTCATCCAAACTGCCGGGCTTCGCTCTGAGGTTGTCGCAGAAGGAATAATTAACAACCGTCATCCCCGCTACATACCGTCACCCCCGCGCAGGAGGCTGTCGCAAAACCCTCCGGAAGCCTCGTTCCCATGCTTTTAGGTTCTATGGGTCCTGCGTGGGAATGCATACGAATCTGGCCGTATGTGGGGAACCCTCTCTTGGTCTGGGTTTCCGAGGATTTCATGCTGGTTGTTTCATTTGCGGTGGGTTCGGTATGCATTCCCACGGGGGACCGTGGGAACGAGTTCGGAGGGTTTTTCGACACCGTCGCAGGCGGGGATCCACTGCTCGAGATAGACTCCCACTCTCGAGATGGATTCCCGCCTGCGCGGGAAAGACGGAGGGAGGGCTTTGATATTGCCCGTGTTTGCATACCCGGAAAACTATAACAAATTCAGGCTATTATTATTAGAACCTATGTCGACTTCAGTAGCTGGCAGAGCTGGCGGAACTGTACTTATTTCAGCCTTGTTATGGTCA
>NZ_JAVRMB020000399.1:0-25226 GCF_031844845.1 Endozoicomonas sp. | reverse complement strand
GAGGTTGTCGCAAAAGGTAGATTAAGCCTTGAACCACAAAGACACAAAGGCACAAAGGTTTTTTGGAGTTGCCAGCGCTACGCGCTGCAAACAAAAGAAAAAGTCTTCCTTTGTGTCTTTGTGCCTTTGTGGTTCCTTCTTTTAAGGCCTTTTGCGACACTCTCCTGCGCGGGAAAGACGGCAGTGGTAGAAATCGGCATTTAAGACCTTTTGTAACACCCTCCTTCGCGGGGATGACGGAGGGCTGGTACTTTCTATAATGCTACTCCCCTGATTGCATTCACCCTCCTGAACAGGCTGCTGAGATTCTGGCACATGCCTCTGCTGCTCTGTAAGTGCTTCCTGAAGCGGGCTTGTCAGTATCCCACTGTTGATGATCTTTGCATTTCTCATCAACAAACCAGGGAAGCCCCGCTTTTTCAACTGCTCTGATCTGGAGTTCAAGGTGTGACTCTAATAAAGGTGTTGGTATGTCGGGAAAACTGCGGACTGAAGCATGTTGCTCATGTTTGAGGGATTCATGTATGGCACGCTCCGTTACCATCTCCATTCGCTCTTCCCTGAGTTGTTCCTCCTTTTCTAATTGTTGTTCATAACATTTACGGGTCACTTTTTCTAAAATAGCCTGTGCTTCATCGACATTCGGTAACCATGTATAGGGTTGGCTTTTGTCAGTTTGTCCGTCAGGAGTGCTGCTGTTCTGCAAATGGTTGCTTTTTGACCTGTTAGTGTTCAACGATGTGGAGCGCATATGCAGCATATTCAAAATATAATCTCCCTTGTACAGCTCGATATTGTATGTCTCAAGCGTATCCATAATGGTGTCAATATCATCTCCCGGTGAGGTGGTATTACAGTAATGCAGTAAAAAAGCATCAATTTCCTGTTTAAGGTTCATAAGCTGGTAGGCAAAAACGGATGCGTCAAGGGGGGAGAAGTGCAGGCTGGTTAGTTGTCTGTTGAAATCTGCCAGCAGGTTCGGGTTGGATGATATTCTATCCGGGTCTTTCATGGAGTTTTCAATCAGTTTCCTGACATTAACGAAATTGTGTACGTGGTGGGCATCCTGTTGCAAATGATGATAAAAATTTTTCCTGATGGTTTCTTTTATGCGTTGAAGCTCTTTTTCTTTATTTTGAAGTTGGTTCCAATATTTTCTTAATTCTAACCGGAAGCTATTACTCTTCCAGATTTTCCAGCCTCGATGCTCTTGTCCTCTGATATCTGACATTTTTTCAAGAACACTTTTACTGATCTTATGGGCTCGTTGCCTTGCTTCAATGGCTTTAGAGCTGTCTTTGGAAAATATCTTTTTTAAATGCGTTTTAATAGCCTCAGTTAATGTGGTTGCCACTTCATCAAACTTGTTAAAACGACGGGTAATATATAAACCGCTGAAAAAAAAAGTAGAGAGCCCGACAACAGCGGTAGTAATAAAGGGGCTTCCTATAAAGACAATGATTTTGAAGGTATTAATGAATAAGACTGCAATCGTTGAGAAAACAGAGGATATTCCGAAAATTCCTGCCACTTTTTTTCTCTCGGATTGTAATTCAATATGGGCTTCAGCATTAAGGGTATCTGCTTTCACTTTTTCAACTTTTTCACGGTATTTATCGAAGCGCATTATAAATGGATCCAGGGCAAAGCTGAGAGCACCGCCATAAATACCGGATCGTCGGCCAATATGATGAGCAAGCCTGACTGAGTCTTCTGCGTTAATTGAAGCAAGAAAGCCTGATGTAAGGCCCAGTGTCAGGCCTGGCATTAAATCCCGGGCATAACGCAGGCTATTGCATAGCCGGATGAGGGGTGGTTTTATATGGCTTACACACTGCCTGGCAAGGTAGGTAGATAATGAGTTCCAGGCTATTTTTTTTAGCCGGCTTTCCAGTTGACCTGAATTTCTGCATAGAAATATTTCCATCACCGGTAGCCCAATATGAAGAGCTGTAATGATGTCCCGGAGAAGCTGGAACCGCTTAATAAAGGTCGCAAGTCGCGGGTTATTATCCGGATCAAAATCCAGCGCCAGCTTATGTGGTCGGTCTCCGGAAAAAAGAGAGGCGAGAGCCTGACCATGCATGCAGGTGGCAATTCTCTGAAGCGGACCGGTAATGGATGCTTCCTTCCCAAGCAGGCTTTCAAGTTGTGGCATCAGCAAAGCAAAGTCCCCCCACATGACTCGAAAAAACCTGGGCGATTGTTGAGCCACCTCAAGTATGGTACTCAGAGTATCGGTAATAAACGTGTGAATTGGGTTTTCGGGGGAGAATAGCGATGCGATAAGCCCTTTACCTTCTTGATAGAGAAAGTTAAGTGAATCGGATAGTCCTGAGTCTTTAAGTCTCTGGAGTAGTTTCTCTGTTTTTATGTATGCCGACCGGGCTACTTTTGAACCCTGGTTAACAACATCACAAAAGAGTGCTTTGAACTCTGTGCAGGGCTCATATTTAAGCCGTTTCAGGTACTCCTTTCGATATAGCTCAGCAATGATGTCCTCAATACTGTCGTCTTCCTGCCATACAATGTTGGCATAGCTGAGATAGTATGCGTAGGAGTCTGGGTTCAGTGCCCGGTAGCCAATCTCTTTTCTTGCTTTTGCCAGTTGCCCGAGTGCTTCTATATTCTGTTCAAAGCTCTCAAAAGGGAGCAGGGGATGTGGCTCTGAACTTTCAATTAAGTGAATGAATAGTTTTTGTTCATAGTAAGCGACGTCATAATAGCACTGCATCCAGCGTAAAACGTTTTCATAAGGATCATCTGATTTAAAGTCACTCAGTGCATCAATGAATCTCAGGGTTGCCTGATAGAATGACTTTTCGGGGCTGTCTTGAGGTTGTTTGAGAATGCTCTCTATTTGCAGGCAGGAGGGAGGCTTCAGAACATACCAGGATGGGTAGAAAACAGTCTCTTTTTGGGGAGACTCTTTTTGGCAAGACTCTTTTTGGCAAGACTGGGTTTCCAGAAACAGGTGGATTAGCTGCGCCGAAATCTGGTTTCCACGGACTTGTAGTATTCCTGGCTCTCCATCAGAAAGGGGGGTGGTTATAGGGTTGTCCAGTGACTCGACATTGATAATCTGCCGACGAGTCTCTAATAATGTTGGCAAGCCTGCTGCGTCACATTTCGAAGATTCCAGCTCATGTTCAAGGCGAGTGCAGTGAAGCCCGTATATTGCTTCTTTAAGATGGTTTGCTATTTCTGGCAAAAGATTCGAACGGATAAATTGCTCTATTAAAGTCCGAATGCTCTGCGGTGTCTTCTTCTGCTGGCCAGTAGCCAGTACAAATTTTGCTGCCTTTATGGTCCTTAAATTTCGATCACACTTTGCTGTAAAACAAACAAGACTGGTTAACAGGCGTTTAATGGTGTCAGGTTGTTCTTGAATATATTGATTGAATATATCCTGCTTATTAAAACCTTCCCCTGTATCAGGGAGCCTTACCAGGGGGCGTTTTTTGAGAACTGCTTCAAGCCTCTGTCTTGAACGCTCAAGTTTTATTCCGGCCAGATGGCGAATGGCGCCTCGTAACATGTCTTCACGTTTTTTGCACCCCACCCCTATCCCCCGTAGCCAGGTCCATGGTTTCCAGAGTTGAGGATCCTTAAACTTATTGCTCTCACTTTCTTCGGGAGGTGTTGCCAGGATTTTGGAAGAAATTCTTCCTTTATGTACCAGAAAGTCGGCATCAAGCTTTGATTCCAGTGAGTATAAATTATGTTCATGCTCGTAGGCTCTTAAATCTCTCAGGAGTGCAAGCTGGTGATTACGGTTTTGCAGGCCGTTCTGCCAGTCACTTTTCACTGAATTGAATATCTCGTAGAGTACTTCAGGTCCCGGAGCATCGACGGTGAGCATACGAAGTCTGCATTCAATAATATTTATGGTGGTTGCAGGGTGTACAAGCAGCAAAGCTTGCAGGATGCCATGGGGATAGAGAGAGATGAGTAATTCAGGCACATCATCTTCCCGGTCTAACTTAATACCGCTTGGGTAACCATAGGCGTCCGGGGAAAGCCTGCAGACAGGCATACTTGTTCCGTAAATATCCTCAAATAACAGGGGCGTATCTTGCTTCCGGTCATCAACGTAGCGCTTACCTTGAGGTTCATCACTCGGTGTAAAATAGTCTTCACCGGATTCACAGGATGCAGTAGAAATTTCTTCTGATGAAGCGTTGCCCGGGTCAAATCCCTGAGTGTTTAAATCACTATCGATGGCATCGACATCTATGGGAAATAAATGATCTGGATTGCTTTCCAGCGCTTCATCCCCCGGCTCTTCATCACAAGCGAGCGTGTCATCGCTGATACCTTCCGAAACCGGAATGGAATCGGCTATAGGTGTGCTTGCCGGTTCCTCTATTCCTGACTGGATAAACGTTTCAACGGGGTGCCACCAGGCATCTGCAGAATCTATAAGATACGAAGCCGTTCCTGTCTGGTTAGAAACCAATGGTGTATGGCTCTTATCTTTATAATCGTATGGCAGGGTTGGGCCAGAACTGGCAGTTGCAGCCTTATCTTCGTGAGAATGGCTACTATAACCTTCTGTTACTGTATACCAGGCTGGTTCCGGGCTGATGTCTTTTTCTATGGCCGCACTGCCTGAGGCTGGAGCGGTAAGGTCATTTTTCTCTTTTTTTATTTTTGTTGATAAACAGGCATCCAGTTCACTACTGTTTGTTTTACTTTGATCCGGGGTTTTCTGATTTTCTGCGATGGTTTTGAATGAGTAGAGACTTTGGCCTGCTGGAATTGATTGCGTTTTACGATGGCCTATCCGGCTGGTATGTGAGCCTTGATCACAGGCTTTACTGGTAGACTGAAGTAGAAGTCCGCTCTGCTTTATGCCTGTGAGGGTGCTGTCATCATGGGGTAAATACGGCCGTTTAATAACATGCATTATCTTACTCTGAGAGCCGGAATATATTAACTAACTGTTCAGACCGGTTAAGGGGATAATTGTTTCATCTGTTTATTGTAAATATTTTGGCAGTATCCTCTTAGAGACAGGTGGGCTGATTGGTCGTATAATCCTCCGAATTTTGTCTGGCGCGTACTCATCGATCCTTCCTATGTATAAATTGACTCGCAGTGCCCTGTTTTGCCTCTCTGCTGAAACTGCTCATGATTTCGCGATGGAAATGATCAGTGCAGGAGGTCGTCTTGGTCTTACCCGGATGATCGCTCCAAAAGTCCCTTCAAAGCCAAGGGAAGTGATGGGGTTGACCTTTGATAACCCGGTTGGACTGGCAGCGGGTCTGGATAAGAATGGCGAATGCGTGGATGGTCTTGGCAGCCTGGGCTTTGGCTTTCTTGAGCTGGGTACGGTGACACCGGTTGGTCAGCCGGGTAACCCGAAGCCAAGAATGTTCCGTATCACTGAGAAAGAAGCCCTGATCAATCGCATGGGTTTTAATAATCTCGGTGTTGATCAATTGATCGCCAATGTTCGCAAGAGCCAGTACAAAGGTGTGATTGGTATCAATATTGGCAAGAACCTGACCACCGCTGTTGAAGATGCCAGTCAGGATTACCTGACTTGCCTTCGCAAGGTATACCCTCATGCCGGTTACGTGGCGGTAAACCTCTCCTCGCCGAACACACCCGGGCTGAGAAAACTGCAATATGGTGACGCGTTAAAGAATCTGCTTGCGGCACTGAAAGAAGAGCAGGCTTTGTTAGCCAGGGAGTATGGCCGGGTAGTACCACTGGCCGTCAAGATTGCTCCAGATATGACGGATGAAGAGATTGCTGAGGTCGCCGCTGAGCTGGTTGCTTATGAGCTGGATGGTGTTATCGCCACGAATACGACACTGGATCGTGATAAGGTCAGTGGCTATAAAACAGCAGAAGAGGCAGGTGGTCTCAGTGGTGCGCCATTAAGTCAGAAATCCACGGAAGTGATCAGGATTCTTGCCAGCGAACTTTCTGGTAAGCTGCCGATTATTGGTGTTGGCGGTATTATGGATGCACAGACGGCGGCAGATAAGATCAGGGCGGGAGCCAGTCTGGTACAGATATACTCAGGTTTTATTTACAAAGGTCCGGAACTGATCCGGGAGGCGGCTGAAGCCGTTTACTCTGTGGAATCCTGATAAAGACTATGATGCATTAACAGACATCCTGATCTCGCAGTGCTTTGTCAATAAAAACAGGGTCAATAAAAATCGGTTTTTATTGTGAGGTCAGCGGATGGTTTCTGGAAGCCCCGGTGCTGGGGCTTTTAATCAGCGTATTTGTTGTAACAGTCTCTCAGGGCAGGCTGGCTGAATAGATGGCTGAATAGGTGTGGGAGAAGTTATACATTCGGTGTAACGCCGAAATACCCGTCATTCCTTCCCAGTTATCAACACGACCTTCGCGCCAGCCACTTAACCACGATTGGCGCAGATCTGGCTCCTGATGGGGGCAAATGTCCCTGGAGCGGCCAGACAGGCCTATTTGGTATCCTTTATTAAAGGCTCTATCCGATTTATCCCTTTTGTGTCTTTTCAACATGGTAACTGCCTCTTGCTGATTTGGTTATTGACGGCCTCCATGGCACCCCAGGCTTTCTTTCAGTATTACCACAGTCGACTTCACCCAATGGTGGGGGTAACTAGTCGCATAATGCTAACTGTCCCCCAAAAAATAGTATGGGTAAAGAGTCAATTGAAGAAAGTAGTCACCCAAGGAAAGTCAATGTTCTAAGTTTTATCCAAATCTGTCGTTTTTGTTGAGAAAATTTTGAGAATTTTTAGTTAATAAAAGCGGGTGTTTAGCTTTTTCAGGAATATGAAGTTATGAGTACAACGATGCTGACTCTGTTTGCCAGTTGTCCCAAAGGGGTGGAATCCCTGTTGGCAGTGGAGCTGAAGGAATTGGGCGCCAGTGACGTGGCAGAAACCGTTGCCGGGGTCAGCTTTTCCGGTAACCTCGAGCTGGCCTATCGCAGTTGTCTGTGGTCCCGGCTGGCCAGTCGGATTTTATTGCGCCTGGCTGAAGTTGATGCCACTGACAAGACGACGTTTTACCACGAATTGCAGTCCATTGACTGGGACGAACACCTTGATCAGGGGAGCAGTATCCGGATTGATTTCAATGGTGAGACACCGGATATAACCCATACCCGTTTTGGCTCACAGTATGTCAAGGATGCCATTGTTGACCAGTTACGGGATCGTCACGGCTGGCGCCCCTCGGTCAGTAACAGTCAGCCGGATGTGAGGATCAATGTCCACGCCAGAAACAAGAGGGCATTTGTCGCCATTGACCTGGCTGGCCAGAGTCTTCATGAGCGGGGATATCGTCTGGAAGCCGGGGAGGCTCCCTTAAAAGAAAATCTTGCGGCAGCTCTTTTGCATCGGGCAGGCTGGCCGGAAGTGGCGAAGCAGGGCGGAACCTTATTGGATCCATTGTGTGGTTCAGGCACCCTGCTGATTGAGGCGGCCATGATGGCTGCGGATATTGCCCCGGGTTTGTTGAGAGTCCGTTACGGCTTTGATAAATGGATGGGGCATGTGCCGAAAATCTGGCTGGCCGTTCTGGAAGAAGCCCGTGAGCGTCGTACAGCAGGTCTTTCGGCGATCAAGTCAACGATTATCGGTTATGAAGGCCTGGCTAAAATTGTCGGACGTGCCAGGGCCAACCTTCAGCGTGCGGGTTTGAGTAAACTGATTACCATTCAGCAGCAGGAACTGGCTAATCTCAAGGTTGATGCTGATATAGAGCCCGGGCTGGTGATTGCCAATCCGCCCTACGGCGAGCGTATGGGCGATGAAACCAGTCTGGTGTATCTCTACAAACATCTGGGTGAAAAGCTGAAGCAAGAAACCCCGGGCTGGCAGGCGGGTATTTTTACCTCTTCTCCGGCACTGGCCAGAAGTCTGGGTATGGGGCCTAAAAAGAGCTATACCCTGTTTAATGGAACACTGTCTTGTAAGCTGTTCCTGTATGACATTCGTGAGCGTCAGGAGCATCAGCCGGATAAGACGGAGGGGGTTTGGCCGGTAGTAGAATTTAAAGCCAGTACGCCAGGTGGCGAAATGTTTGCCAACCGCCTGAAGAAAAACCTGCGGCTGATGGCTAAGTGGGTGAAAAAAGAGGGGATCGACTGTTATCGTCTCTATGATGCCGATATGCCGGAATATGCAGTAGCCGTAGATATCTATAAAGACTGGGTTCACGTCCAGGAATACGCAGCGCCGAAAACTATTGATGAAGACAAGGCCCATCAGCGACTGTTGGAGGCCCTTGAAGTGATACCGGGTGTGCTGGGTATTCCTGAGAGTCATGTGGTTTTCAAGCGTCGTGAACGTCAGTCAGGCAAACGCCAGTACGAAAAGCTGGAGCAATCCGGTGATATGCTCGAAGTTCGTGAAGGGCAGTGTCGTTTACTGGTCAATTTGAAAGACTACCTGGATACCGGACTGTTTCTGGATCATCGCAAAATGCGGTTGCGTATTGGCAGGGAAGCGGAAGGAAAGGATTTTCTGAATCTTTTCTGTTACACCGGTACCGCCACGATTCATGCTGCGGTGGGTGGTGCGGGCAGTACCACCAGTGTGGACTTGTCCAATACCTACCTGGGATGGGCCAGAAAAAATCAGTTGCTTAACGGCCTGGTGGATCGCAAGCATCGGTTGGAACAGGCGGACTGTGTTGAATGGTTGAAGCAGGAAAAGCGTCAGTATGATCTGATTTTCATGGATCCCCCGACCTTTTCAAACTCCAAGCGAATGCGGGATGTGTTTGATATACAGGAAGTGCATGTCGAGCTGATCAATCTGGCCATGGCGAGACTGAAAAAAGGAGGGGTGCTCTATTTCTCTAATAACTTCCGTCGGTTCCAGTTTGCCGAAGCGCTGAATCAGCAATTTAAGGTTGAGGAAATTACTGGTTCCACTATTGATCGGGATTTTCAGCGCAGGCCGGGGATTCATCGCAGCTGGAGAATTCAGTATTGACCTCGTTTCCAGAGGCCGAAGGTGTCGCAAAAGAGTGAGTAGCCACGTAACCGTCATCCTCGCGCAGGCAAGGATTCACGGCTCTCGATAGATTCCAGCCCGTGCGGGGATCGAGTGAAGCAAATGGATTTTTTGTGAATTCCCGGTATTTGCTGAAAAGGTTACCAAATCCTGTTCCAGAGGTTGGCAAGGTTGTCGTTTTCCTTTCTGGCATCCCTCGGGGAAGCATGGCGCTGTACCCTTCTGTCGAGTGAGACAGAGAGCAATTGCTTTCCTGTCTAACGATATTATATTGGTAACGACAGGAAGAGGGAACAGGCTTTGATTCTTTGGATTTAGTGTCCCCTTGAGGTGCCTCCTGAGGTTTTAAGCAGCAAAAGAATGCTCTGACTACGTGCATATTTATTCTCCATTGTCTTTTATTCGAAAATTACTCTTCATATCTTTCGCCAGCGTAGTACCTTCCCGACGGTTTGCTTTGTTGTTGCTTTCTGAAGAATCCAATAAATTCAAAAAGGCAGTCTATTATAGGAAGACCTGTGATGGAGTGCCTGAGTTTATGAAACAAAATCTGGCAACCCGTATTCTTGCCAGCAATGGTTTCAGGGTAATGTGTTTATTCAGGGTGTTGTCATGAGTCGTGCCATACAGCAATTAGGTCGCAGGTTGAGGCTGGGAGTGATCGGCGGTGGTCCTGAATCATTTATTGGTGCCATTCACCAGTCTGCCGCGACCATGCATGGGGAGTTCGGTGTGGTGGCCGGCGTATTATCGTCAGACCCCGGGCGTGCCCTGACGGCAGCGAAGCTGGTAGGCATTCCCAGGGGATACTCTTCTCCCCGGGCACTGTTCGAATCGGAAAGCCAGCGACAGGACGGGGTGGATGCCATTGCTGTTATCACGCCCAATAATTCCCACTATGACTATTCCATGCAGGCCCTTGCTGCCGGATTTCATGTGATGATTGAGAAACCCCTGACCATCACTGAAAAAGAGGGCATTGAGTTGCTCAGGACACTCCGCCAAACCGGAAAGTGTGGCTGTGTCGCCTATGGTTACACCGGCTACCCCATGGTCAGGCAGGCCCGTGCCATGGTGGCCAGTGGTGTGATTGGGGAGATTAAAATGCTGCAGAGCAATTACGTTCAGGGGCATCTGGCGGAATTGACGGCAGGGGAACTGGACGGCAGCAACTGGCATATGAATCCTGAACAGGCAGGGCCATCCCTGATTCTGGGAGATATTGGCACTCACAGTTATCACCTTTTGAGTTTCGTAACGGGAATGACGCCAGTTCAACTCAGTGCTGACGTCACCAATATTGTTGCAGGCAGAACCGTTGATGATTACTGCGCTATCTGGCTGCGCTATGGTAACCGGGCCAGGGGGCAGCTGTGGGTGACCCAGGCCGCTGCCGGTGGGGTGCATGGTCTGGGCTTCACCATTTATGGTGCAAAAGGCGGGTTGGTGTGGCAGCAGGAACAACCGGATGAGTTGCTGGTACGTCCTTTGGATGCCCCGGCTTATATGCTGAAAAAAGGTGGAAAAGGGTTGCACCCGGCTGCTGAAAGGGCGTCTCATCTGGCCATCGGCCACCCGGAAGGTTATCGCGAAGCCTTCGCAAATCTCTATCTGGATTTTGCCTCCCATATTGTTGATAACATATCCGGTAATTCACCGGATCCGTTAAGTCTCTGGTATCCCACCGTTTCAGATGGCGTTGAAGGGATCGCTTTTATTTATGCGGCACTGCGATCCCGGGACAATGGTGGTCAGTGGGAAACGATTTAAAATGACGACAGGAGGTTGTCCGGGAATAGACTGCCTTGCGCGGAACTGCTCCTGATGGACGATAGCTGATTAATTTATTTGCTGATTAACGGAGCCGGGGTAAGGTCACTGGCTGACCGGTTCTCAGTGACTCTGCAGCGCCATCGGCAATAATCAGTGCCTGTTCGCCATCGTGGCCATTGCAACAGGGGCTGGCCTGGTTTGCCAATACCTCCACAAAGTGCTGCCATTGTGCCTGATAGGATTTTTTATACCGCTCCAGGAAAAAGTATTCTGGTCTGGCCTGCTGAAAACCGGACTCATTCCATAGTTGTACCTGGTTTTCCCGCACATTTGTGACCGTTAATGTTCCTTCACTGCCATGGAGCTCAATACGCTGGTCGTAGCCACAGGCTGAACGCCGGCTATTGATAATGGTTGCCATGGCTCCCCCGGGAAAGGTCAGTACGGAGATGGCTGTATCAATATCTCCCGCTTTGCCAATTTCCGGATCAACCATACACTGGCCCCGGGCCATAACCGAAACGGGGCTCTCTCCCAGGATGAAACATGCCATGTCAAAGTCGTGTATTGCCATATCCCGGAATAACCCGCCAGATACTTTGACATACTCAATGGGCGGAGGCAGCGGATCCCGCGAGGTAATAATCAAAGACTCCGCTTTTCCTATAGCCCCTTGTGCATATCGTTGCTGCAACAGGGCAAAATGCGGGTCGTGGCGACGGTTGAAACCAACCAGTAAAGGCATGTTTCGCTGATGCACAATATCAAGGCACTGCCGGATCCTTGTCGGGTTCAGGGCGATCGGTTTTTCACAGAGTATTGCCTTGTCTGCCATGGCAGAGCGTTCAATTAAATCAGCGTGGGTGTCTGTTGCTGAGGCAATACAGACGGCATGAATAGCGGGATTTTCCATCGCCTCCGAAACAGACATCAGCCGGGTGTTATATTTGCTGGCCAGTTTCATAGCGGCCTTTTTATCAGGGTCGATAATTGCCGCCAGTCGTGTTTCCGGGTGGGAAGCGATATTTGCCCCATGTACCCTGCCAATCCGACCGGCACCAAACAGTGCGATATTGAACATAACCTGATCCTGACGATGCGTTCAGATATGGTAATTAATGGGTTTATTTTTTAGAAGCAACTGACATAAAAGAGTCTTGTCAGGACTTAAGTTTCTCGAAGATGTTGATCCACTCTGTTGGCCTGGGACGCTCTATAGTACCTGAATCCGTGACTTTGTTGGGAACAAAAATGCCTGCAGGTTATTTCCTGCATGGCTTGTAAAGAAAAAGCAGATTAAACAAAAATGCACCCATTAGGTGAACTTTTGAATAACAGGATTTTCGCATTTAAGCCTTGCTACAAAAGAGCTACAGTCATTTTCACCCCTTATGAAGTCACGGATTCAGGTAGTAATCCATCTCAAGACCTGAAAGTAAGATAACTTAGATACCTTGAGTCAAGGTAATCAGCTGTAGCATTAAACGCTGTTTCTGCAATGTGAACGTACTTATTTTTCCAATAACGTCCGTCGTTTCAAGTTGGCAGAATATTTGAAGCAGCAATGTTATAAAGTAGAGGGAATTACTGCCTCCACCATTAATCGGGATTTTCATCGCGGTTCGGGGATTAATCGCTGCTGGTGTATTCAGAATTAATTGCCAGTAAACCAAATAAGAGTATGAATAGCGTCTGTGTTTATTGGTAAATTTACACAGAGGTTATTCATTTTCAATGAGTGTTTTGAGTTTTTCATATAGGTGGCTGGCCGCTTTGGCTACTTCTGAATAACCATGCTTATTATTTTTTGGAAGTGCATGAGCAAAATCGATCAGGTGTACTTTGCATTCACTTTTCTCCGTGGAGTCTGTAGTAATGAGAATGCTGGATCCAATAAAGTCTTGAGGAACATCCTTCAATTGGTCACTGACTTGTTTGATTTTTGCTAGAATCAGCTTTTGTTTTTCAGTTGGCAATGAGTCCATGAACGTTTGCAGGAAATGCTTTGCGGAAAAAGCAAAGCGTAACTTGGAATGATGCACTTTCTGACCATTAATGGTAATGCCTTCGATCCTCCAGCCTCTGGTGGTTGACCTGTATGCCGTATCCAGAAATCTGTGCCTTAGCCTTTTAAGTAATGGATGGGGGTGTTTTTGTTCAGCTAAATCCTGTTTTGAGGCACTTTTATACCCGATTTTAATGTCGAGCTCAAATAGCATCTCTGTGCGTAGCCCATTCTTCAGGTTTTCCATCACAATAAAAGTATTTTTTGTTGAGGAGGTTGTGCTGTCAAGACGAGTTCTTTCTAATGGTTCTAAAGAGTCAAACTTCTCATTGCTTAAAGAGTGAGGTATCAAAGTGTCTAAACCATTTGAGATTCTCTCTTTATAAAAAGTGAATTCAGATTGTTTGCATATTTTTGATACATACCTGTCAGAAAGCTCTGTGAAATTTACCGAGTGGCCAGCAGTGGTCGCTAATTGAAGGCGGTTGTCGGATTTACTTACAATCGTCCCGTTATGTATTCCAGCGGCATTGTTTTGTGTAGTCAAATAATAACCGGCAGGATTGAAGCAACTAAAGCCATTCAGGTGATTCATTATGATGATGTTTTAATTTATTTGTTGATGTTCGAATTATACGGTCTCAGGGTTTTCCTGCCTGCTTTAAAGTAAAAAATTATTAATGCAGACCGGAGAATCAAATATGGACTCTTCACATGGCCTAAAACGTTATGCTAAAAGAGCCTGAGAATGTGATCATTGATTGTTCTTGTTGTTATTTGTGAATATTTTTTCGTAAAGCACAAGTTCACCATCATAAGCTGTATTTATTTTAATCTTGTTGGTATTTATTAGTGTCAACCGGTTGAAAACAGGATTTAATTTCAAATATATAATATTTTTCAGAATTATTCTCTGGTATTTGAGCGTGTAAAAATTTGTACTTATGTCTTCTATTGGTTAGATTTGCCCAGCGCTATCGGTCATCGTGGGTGATTTTCAGTCGATTACTGACAGTTCCAATAAATACAAGAATGTGGTCGTTTCTATGGATGGCCCGAGATGGAGTACTTGAGTTTATGAGTAAAAATTTGGCCCCCCGTATCCTTGTCGCACTGGTAGTTGGTCTTGTGCTTGGCAGTGCTATTCAACTATTTGCCAGCCCTGAAGGTTTTTTACAGACTTATCTTATTGGCGGTTTGTTCCATGCTGGTGGCAGCATCTTTGTTGGGATGATCAAGCTGTTAGTTGTGCCCCTGATTTTTATTTCTATCGTCAACGCTGTTTGTAATCTGGAAGATGTTGGCCAGTTTGGTCGCCTTGGCTTTAAAACATTTGGCCTTTATTTGACCAATACGATCATTGCTATTGCTGCGGCTATTGGTCTGGCTATGGTGGTTCAGCCAGGTGTTGGCGCTAACCTTGGTCTGGCCGATGAGTCCCTGACGTTGAGCCGCACCAGTCTGCCGAATCTGTTGGATATGGTGATTGCGGTGGTACCGACTAACCCCTTCCAGGCATTTGCTGAAGGTAATATTCTCCAGATTCTCTTTATGGCTATCATCACCGGCGTTGCAGTGAAGAAGCTGGAAAACCATGAAACCCACAGTGTCAGCAATGCCTTTACCCTGGCCAACAGTGTGATGATGAAACTGATCACCATGGTGATGAGTATGGCACCCTGGGGGGTTCTGTTCCTGACTGCCAAGCTGGGAGCCACTCTTGATGCCGGAAGTGTTGTCAGCGTTCTGGCCTATGTATTAACTGCACTGGCAGTGATGGTGATCTGGCTGTTTGTCTTCTACCCATTGGTGATTGGTCTGACCACAGGTATCAGTCCAATGCACTTTATTCGCCAGACCCGTGAGCAGATGATATTCTCTCTCTCAACGGCCAGCTCTAATGCCACCATTCCGGTAACTTTCAGAACCCTGACCGAGAAACTGGGTGTTTCTGAGAAGGTTGCAGGCTTTTCTGTACCGCTGGGTGCCACCATGAATATGTCGGGTGCGGCGATCTATATGGTGGTAGCCACTATCTTTGTGGCTAACGCTTACGGTGTTGAGTTAAACGGTACTGCGCTGTTCACTTTGGGTTTCACGGCATTCTTGCTGGCGATTGCTACCGGTGGTATTCCAGGTGGTGCGGTGGTGACCACAGGTGTTCTTTTGCACACTCTGGGTCTGCCTGCTGAAGCCCTGGGAATTATCATCGCAACTGATCGTATTCTGGATGCCGCCTGCACAGTAACTAACGTGGTGGGTGATACGGCTGTCAGTACCATTGTTGCCAAGAGTGAAGGGCAGATCTCTGATGTGGCTGTGGATAGCCGTGAGAAAGCATCAGGTGACGTTCAGTTTGGCTGATTAGGCTTTATTCGAGTTACGCAGGAACATTTGGCCAGAAGTGTTTTAATACTTCTGGCCTTATTGTTGTGGCTTTTTTACAGAGAAGTGGCTTTCACGTAAAGGAGGCCGTATTGCTTTGACCTCCTCGTTTTAACCGATTAGTTATCAGGCAGGCTGACGGGTTGCGCTGATCACCAACTCACGAATGCAGACGTTCTGAGGCATGTTGTAAGCAAAGCTGATACTGTCAGCAATATCTTTAGCCGCAATCGCGCCGCCGATGGATTTTTTCCAGTCTTCGTAGCCGGAAATGACTTCATCAGAGGTGGTGTGGCCCAGCAGTTCAGTTTCTACTGCACCGGGAGCGATAGTTACAACACGAACGCTGTCGTTAGAAACTTCTTCACGCAGGGTTTCGCTCAGGCCGTGGACGCCAAACTTGGTGGCACAGTAAGCCATATGTGCAGGAAACCCTTTGATGCCAGCGACGGAACTGATGTTGAAGATAGTGCCGTGTTTGCGTTCACGCATCTTGCCGATAACGGCGTGAATGCCATACAGCATGCCTTTCAGGTTGACATCAATCATGTTGTCCCACTCAGTGGGATCCTGTTCATGGGCCGAACCCAGCTGCATCAGACCGGCGTTGTTTACCAGACAGTCAACAGGGCCGTATACTTCCTCTGCTTCTGCGATAGCTGCAATCACCTCTTCACGTTTGGTAACGTCCACTTTGCGGCACAGGGTGTTGGGCAGATTCAGTGCTTCCAGACGATCCAGGCGGCGGGCAATCAGTAGCAGGGGGTGGCCAGCTTCACTGAACTGATGGGCAACGGCTTCACCGATACCAGAGCTTGCACCGGTAATAACCACTAAAGGCTTTGACATTTTCATTGCTCCTGTAAAATTCAGCAGGTATGTTCCTGACTTGATGGCGCGCAGTTTACGCAGGATTGCCTCATGGCAGAAATACCGTTTTCATATCATGTCCATAAGTCCACGTTATAACCTTTGTTCCCGGGAAGTCAGATATTGGATCTTAAGCTGTTAAGACAGTTCGTTGCCGTCTATGAAGAGAAAAGCATGACCCGGGCGGCCCACCGTTGCCATATATCCCAGCCGGCACTGTCTAACTCGATACGTCACCTGGAAGATGACCTGGGTCGTGTGCTGTTTATCCGCACCCATCAGGGAACACAGCCCACCCGGGAGGCTGAACAGCTTTATCCCATTGCTTTACGCAGTCTGAAAGATTTCGATCAGATCAGTGACCTGTTCAGTGCGCCGGAAACCGCATCACCTCTTACCATTGGGGTTATGCCTGAACTGCCTCAGCGGGAAATTGCCAGATTTTATAAAACGGTCCGGGAGTTACTGCCCGCCAATCCCCTTAATCTGGTTCATCATACGGCCATCTGTGATGCCCGGATTGTGCTGGATGTGATGAAAGATGACGACGAAATGTTCCATGCCCTGTGGCAGGAGAAGTACTGCTTCGTGACCCACAGAGATCACCCCCTGGCGCAGAAAGAACAGGTTACCGGTAAAGATCTGGATGGCCAGACGTTTATCGTCTGCCCTCCCTGTGAATCCCATCAGCGGACATTGGGGCTGCTTGGTCAGATGGGATTGAGTCCGGCCTTAACACTCAGTGCCGTCAGTAAGGATATGGTCCGTCAGCTGTTGCTGGCCAATGCGGGTGTCTCTTTCCTGCCTGAGTATATGATTACCGAATGGGAGGAGCTGGTGATTCGTCCTTTTGATGGGCCAACCCTTGGGCGTACTGCCGGGTTAGCCTGGAGCAGTAGTCGTATACCGTCGCCTGAATTAAAAATGATTCTTGATGCTTGAGCTGGGTCTAAGGAACAGTCCTTTAATAACTTCCCGATTTCAGTCAGTACAGGGCATGGCGACATAGTTCCATTTTGGTAAGAATTTATCGAACTGAATGGTCATGTTCCTTTTGAAGTCAGCAGCATATTTACGCCCGGTTTCGAACACTTTGTCGATGATTCTTACAACTGTTGATTACCGGGCCATGCGGTACCGGTAAAAACCAGTATATGGTTTCAATGGGTTTGACAGGTTGGGTCGGGCGGAGCGAGCCCCAACAAATCTCGCCGCCCTCGATAAACAGCTGTTAAATATTGACAGTCTGAACTGCCGGTGCCGTTTTTTTGCGGATTATTTTTTTGCTGCTGAGGGTTTGTGTTGGGGCTCGCATTCGCTCGACCCAACCTGCGTCAGCGGTCAATTTCAATGAAATCATGTACTAGTAATTACCCAAAATAAGATCCTTATTTACTGAGGCCCTGAAGCTGATATGGCAAGGATTTCTACGGCTTATATGGAGTTAAAGTATTAATTTATCTGTGTCAATATTTTTTTTCCGTATAAGCGCATCATTACACTGTACTGACGAATCAAGATGTATCGTATACAAAAAAGAAACAATAAGTTGTACGGACTCTGACGTTGATCAAGCCATAAATTCTCATCCCTGAGATTAAGCTGCAGTAGATCTAATCAGAATAATACTGACCCAGGCTGGTCTCTGTTGTGCCAACAACAGTGAAAGGGGAAAAATTATGTTTACTAAATTGTATGTTGAAAGTGCACTGTTGCTGGATTCGTTGAAGAGAGATCAGCGTGGGGTTACGGCGATTGAGTACGCGTTGGTGGCTGTGGCTATTTCTGGCATTGTTGCGGCTGTTTTTGGTGGTACTTCAGGTGGTAATCAAGGCCTTCAAGCTGCATTAGAAGCTGCATTCGATATGGTTGCAGAAAACTTGAATGACACTAGTCCGTAGTGCTCTTTTTAAAGTTTAGCTCATTCCCACGCTCCGCGTGGGAATGCAGACCGGAGCTGAGAGTACGCATTCCCACGGGGACCGTGGTAACGAGGAAAGCGCACAAAACGTATAAGCGAATAAAGATACATGGACGTATAAATAAAAAACAACCCAACGGTTAAACATTATGTTCGCAGTATTGTTAATCATCGTCGCCTGCTCCATCGTCTTTACCGATGTGACCCGGCGACACATCAGTAACCACCAGGTCATTACCGTGGCCATGTTGTCACTGGTTATCTCTGGCTTTACCGCCTTTGCACCACTGGCCTGTCTGCTTGCGCTGATCACCGGTCTGGTTTTATTTGCTGCCGGTGCCTTTGCCGGGGGCGATATCAAATTGATGCTGGCGTTTCTGCCTGCCATACAACTGCAATGGTGGTCTCTGGTATTAATGATGGTGGCGATTATTGGTGGCGTTATGGCGTTGGGGTATCTGGGTTATGGCTGGATAAATAACCGGATGCAAGCCGTAAGAGAGCGTGGGCTGCCCTACGGAGTGCCCATTGTGATAGCAGGGTTCGGTGGTGTTTTATTAAGTGCCGGGTAACCGGCCCACCGTGATAACAGAAGAATAAGGGGGAAACATGGATCGCCGAATTTTACTGGGTGCTGCTTTTATCTTCTGTGCAGCCGGTGTTTACGGCCTGTTGACCAATACCGGAAAAGTGGTTGAGCCCGTTGCAGAGCCCCTGCCTGAAGTGACAATGACCGAAGTCTGGATCGTAAAACAGCCGGTAAAACGGGGTGAAAAAATGAATCCGGTAAGGCTTCAGGCTCAGAGGGTTGCACCGGAAGTCGCTCAGAAAGCCGGTGTCCTTTCAGAAAAACGCTTTGCCATTCAGGAAGGTGCTGTGGCCGGTATGGATTTTGCCGCAGGTGCCATTATCGCTGAAAATCAGCTCCTGTCACCGGGGCAACCTGAGTACCTCGAACTGTTACTGGGGCCCGACAAAGTGCCCTACCCCATCTCTTTTGAAAGTAACGACGCCATGATCACCATGATTTCTGCCGGTGATTATGTGGATGTCATGCTGATTGCTTCAGTGGATCAGAATCTGGCCGCCAGAAAAACCCTTAATTCCTTTGAAGGGTTGAGTGTCACGCCATTATTGAAAAAGCGTCGTGTATTAGAAATTAAAGAAGCGGATTCAGGTAATAGCACGGTGGTCATCAGTCTTGAGAAAAAAGACATCAGCCGCATGATGATTGCCCGGCGTATCGGTTTGCTGGATGTCTATAAGTCCGGACAGTCACCACTCTCTGAAGCCCATGTGAGTGATGTATTAAAAGATTATACCAGTGTCACCGAATTGCGTGGGGATCAGTTACGGGGAGCTGAGCGCGCTGCTTTTTAAGGATTTACCTTTTAAAGAACAACAACAACATCGAGAGCAGTATTATGACCAGGGTAGGGAGTGTTTGGCGAGCAGGGCTACTGCTAATGGCTCTGATGATCTTTTGCACGGTGGCCGCCGCCAGAGGCGTCATCAATCTTGGGGTGAGTGAAGCCACCACCCTCAAATACAAAACACCGGTGGATACTGTCTTTGTTGCCAATCCGGGGGTTGCGGATTATCAGGTGGTTAAAGGTAATCAGTTAATTATCTTTGGTAAAGCGGTGGGTAGCAGTTCCCTGATAGTTATTGACAGCGACGGTAATACCATTGATACCCGTATGCTGGTGGTGAATAAAAACCTCGCCAATATCCGCCAGCAATTACAGCTGCGTTTTCCTGACCAGACTATCGAAGTATTTAACCTGGGTGATCAGGTGGTACTCACAGGTACCGTTCCGTCTGAACAGAAGAAGCAGGATATTTACTATCTGGTGGGCGAGCTGTTAAACAAAGAGGTCGAAAAGGAAAAACTCACCTGGGAAACCGATGGCCGCACATTTGACCTGCGTTTTATTGAAAAACGGGAATACAGGGGCGTGGTCAACAATATTGAAGTGGCTGAAGTGAAACAGGTGAATGTCAAAATCACCATTGCTGAAGTGTCCCATTCGTTTATTCGGCAGCTGGGTTTTAAATGGGGTACCCAGAGTGGGGATTCTTTTATTACCGGTGAATTTTTTGATTTGCTGGGACAGATCAGCTCCACGGATATAGCCCGTTATATCTATGCGGCTGATGATGACACCATGGGGCAGGTGCTGGCAGAGCCAAACCTGTCGGTGATTTCCGGTGAGACCGCGTCTTTTCTGGCTGGTGGTGAAGTGCCTATCGTTACCTATATAGACGACGCATATAACGTAACTTACAAAGAGTTTGGTATTCGCCTGCAACTGGCCGCCGAAGTGCTGGAAGACGACAAGATCAATATTGCCATGGAGCCGGAAGTGAGTGCTATAGATATCAGTTATGGCAACAACCAGTTGAATATTCCTTCCTTCAAAACCCGTCGGGCAAGAACCACTGTTCAACTGGGTGATGGTGAAAGCTTTGTGCTGGGCGGTCTGTTAAGCAGTGAAGACCGGGAAGCACTTTCTAAAATTCCAATGATTGGAGATATACCCGTTCTGGGCGCTCTGTTCCGTTATAGCAAAAATGAAAGAATCAAGTCTGAGCTGATTATCGTGGCAACAGTGAATCTGGTGAAGCCCGTACCACCGGGTATCATCAAACTGCCTGAAATGAGTCGAACTAATAGTTTATTGCGTTTCTTCCATGTGGAGAATCAGGCTGTTGTGCCTGTGCGTGATAAAACCCGGTTGATTCTGTCAACAGGAGGATTCAAACAATGAAAGTGTTTACGTCAGCCATAATCCTTCTGCTTCTTGCAGGATGCGATAGCCGTTTTGCCCGATATGACCCGATCACTGTGCAGATTACCCCCGATAAAAGCGGTTATTCGGTGCAGACTATGGATTGTCCGCCCATAGATATAACACCTGTCGGGTCAGTCTACGAAGGTTGTGCCGTAGTAAATAGCCGGTTCCAGTCTATGGTGCATCCTGAAAAGATGCTGCCAGAGCTACAGCCAGGGCCAGAGCCAGTAAAGGCACCATAGCAGGGAGATGATTATGCTTAATTTGCCAGAAGTTGTCGTTAAGATTGGCAAGAAAATGGATCCTGGTGCAGAGCCAAAACAATGCACAGTGTTGTATCAGACTGCCGAGTGTTTTCGCCTGCTGAAAGAGGCGCTTTTATATGAAGGAATGGAGCCCCCTACAGGGCGTATTTGCGACGATGACAATCTGACCAGTCAGATTACCGATGTTCAGAGTTCTCTGATTTTTATTGAATGTCATGAAGCCTGTGTCGAAAAGGCAAAAGCCATAAAGCATCTGATTGGACGACAGGTTGTTGTTATTATGGTGGGCTGGGAAGACAAAATGTCTGTGGCCAGGGAAGTCGAAGAACTGGGCTTCTATTACCTGCTCTGGCCCGGCCGGAAAGACGATATTATCTCTTTACTGCACCATGTGAGTGAAGACCTGAATCACAATTGTGTACCCAACCATGCCCGCAGTGCCATGCGTGTGGGGGTCGTTAGTCTGAAAGGCGGCAGTGGCTGCACAATGATTACCGCAGAGCTGGCTTATGGTCTTGCCCGTGAAAGTAACCAGCAGGTGATTTTGGTGGATCACGGTTATACCGGCAGCAATATGCACATTATGCTGGGCAAACGTGACCTGGCACGCAGCAAAATGGCCGATGCTATGGTCAGCCACCACTCTCTGGGGAATTCTCTGGATCATGTAACGATACAAAGCCAGTTGGCGGTAGTTGAACAGGGAATTCATTATCTGGGCCTGGAATCAGACACCTTAAATCCCGATGAGCTGCATGAGTACAGCAATCGTGTGCTGATGGCGCTGGCTCACGACGCCAACTTTATTCTTGAAGACTACTCAGCTTCGGTGAAGTTTTACCCGTATCCTAAAGAGTTGTGCAGGGTGGTAGATTGCGTGGTTATGGTGGTTCGGCCAACGTTGTCTGGTTTGCACGAATCAAAACTTTTTCTGGATCAGTTTCGGGACATAAACCCGGGTACTGAAAATCCTGCACGATTGATTATCGTGTTGAATAACAATACTGAAGGCAGGCAAATCAGCTTGAGCGTAGCGGAAGAATTTCTTGGGCAGGCAGTTGATATTGAATTTCCCTATTACCAAAAGGCTGAGGAGTTTTTAATTTCGGGAAAGCGGTTTATCGATGGTAATACTCATTTGACTGAACCGTTTCTGCAGCTTTCCCGCCAGATTCTGGGTAAGCAGTCGGCTCCCAAATCATTGTTTAGCCGGTGGTTTGGAGCCTAGAAAACGGTATCCATTCCCACGGAGGACCGTGGGAACGAGAGAGCACCGACCTACGACAAAAGAATAAAATTGAGGCATCACCATGCAGAGCGTACAGGCCGTTTATCAGACATTAAGAACCCGAATCTTTGATGCTCTGGATGCCGAGGCCGCCACCAATCTACCGGCTGAGACACTTAAAGAGCAGATCCGTAGTGGCGTGAATGCATTGGTGGATCGTGAGCCCGTTGCAATTCCGGTACTTGTGCGTACGGAGTTTGTCGAACGTCTGATGGATGAAATTAAAGGTTTTGGTCCGTTACAGCCCTTAATAAATGACCCACAGATTTCTGACATTATGGTGAACGGGCCGGACTGTGTGTATATCGAATGTGAAGGCAAGATTACCCGAACCGATGTGAACTTTATTGATGAGGCTCAGTTATTAGGCATTGCCAAGCGGATAGCGGCTTATGCCGGGCGGCGGGTGGATGAGTCCCAGCCACTGTGTGATGCCCGACTGCCGGATGGTAGCCGGGTTAATATTGCGATACCGCCCATTACCCTTGATGGTTCTGTTATTTCTATCCGCAAGTTTGGTCGCAAGGATATGACGCTGGAACAGCTCATGGAGTACGGCACCATGAGCAAGGCTATGGTCAGCATTCTGTCGGTGGCAGCCAGTTGTCGTTTAAATATTTTGATTTCCGGTGGTACCGGCTCAGGTAAAACCACCCTGTTGAATGCCTTGTCATATTATATTTCTGAGGGTGAGCGGGTGATTACCATTGAGGATGCGGCCGAGTTACGTTTACAGCAGCCCCATGTAGTGCGGATGGAAACACGCCCGCCGGGGATTGAAAATACCGGAGCTGTGACTCAGCGGGATCTGGTCATTAATTCTCTCAGAATGAGACCTGATCGCATCATAGTGGGCGAGTGTCGTGGACCTGAAGCTTTTGAAATGTTACAGGCTATGAACACAGGGCACGATGGTTCTATGTCTACTCTTCATGCGAATTCCCCAAGAGATGCGCTGGCGAGAGTTGAAAGCATGGTTATGATGGCGGCACCGAATCTGCCACTGGAATCTATCCGGCGTAATGTGGCCGGTGCGGTTGATATCATTATACAGATCAGCCGTTTGCATGATGGCTCCCGTAAGGTCGTCAGAATCAGCGAAGTGATGGGCATTGAAAGCGGTCAGGTGGTGCTTGAAGACATATTTAAATTTGAGCCGGCAACTAATCAGCTCAGTAACCGTGTGACCGGCCAGTTTACGACAGCGGGCTTAAGTCCCCGTTCGGCATTAAAAGAGAAAGCCCGGTTCTTTGGTTTGGAAGAAGTGCTTGAGCGGGCTTTTCGGGAGGGTGTCTGATGATCTGGTTCAGCATGATCGGGTTAGCCATAGTGTTGCTGCTGTTGTACCGGCATGATCAGAAACAACCGCTGGATTTTTTGATGCGGCCTGAAAAAGAGCAAACGGTCGCAACCGCTAAAGCACTCAATATCAGTATGCTGACCGATGAACCCCTGAGAGCCAGAATTAAAATAGAACTGGATAACCTGAGAGCCCGTATCGGGGAACATCCTGGCTTGAAAGTTTTGCTGTTTCTGTTGGCCGTGATTGGCGTGACAATCCTGGTGCAGCCCTATGTAGCAGAGATTCATCCACTGCTGTTGTTTACGGGTATTCTGGTCGTCATGGTCTTTACCTGTATCTGGTTTTTGCAGGTGCATGAAAAACGACAGTTTGATGCTTCTTTCCCGGATGCCCTGAATATGCTTTCGGGTGCGGTGAGTTCAGGGGAGAGCCTTATGCAGGCCATCGTTTTCGTGGGCAATGCCATGGATTGTGTGGTGGGTAAAGAGTTTAAGCTTATGGGGCAGCGCCTCAGTGTGGGTCAGTCAGCTGATGAAGTATTACAGAAATCCTGCCGGCGCTTTCCTTATGCTCCATTTTATTTCTTTGTGATTACTTTACGGGCCAATATTTATCGCGGGGGTCAGTTGCGGGAAATCATGCGGGGACTGAATCAGGTGATGTTTAATAGCCTTGGCCTGGCCAAGAAGAAAAAAGCACTGACCGCTGAAGCGCGGATGTCGGCTTATATTGTGGCCGCCATACCGGTGTGCTTTCTGGTCATGATGAAATATATCAGCCCGGATAATTTTGATTTTGTGATGAATACCGAAGATGGCAAGGTCATTTTGCAGTACGTAATGGCCAGTGAAGTGTTTGGTATGGGTATTATCTGGCTGTTAATGAAGCGGGTGCAGAGCTAGGAGGCTGTCCGAGAATAGATTGCCCTGCGCGGCAACTGTTCCTGCGTTGCTCTGACTCCTCGCTACGGGCGCTATTCCCGGTCAGCCTTCTGGAACAGGGGTGGTTATGAATCTAATAAATGTGTTTCTTGAGAGTGGGCTGATACCTGTTTTGATCTCTGTGCTGGTGGCCTGTTTTCCGGTTTTTTTGCTTAACCGTTTCTTTATTCGTCAGACCAATCGCTACTGGCTGGGATTAGCTCATGGCTCTACCGGCTGGCGAGGACTGACAGGAAATATTAATTTTCATTTTGCTTATAACTGTCTTTCATCACCCCTATCAGGAATATACCGACTCGTAAAAAACACCTAAAATTTGGATGATCGTCCACTGTCTTTCCTGCAAACCGACCACATGACTCTCCTGATTATTGACCGTCGACACATTAATTCCCTGAAAACAGAGGAATACCCACCTTGCCGTGGGATTCTGGCAAGGCTTTTTCTTCTGGTTTGGAAAGAACCGGCTTTGTCTTTTCAGCTCATGCCTTATTCTGTGCTGGATAGCAGCATAGACCATCAAACACAGTGTCATCACCATTAACAGCGCTTCAATGCGCTCTGGCTTCTCCAGATAGAGTGATGAGACCAGAAAATCCGGGCTTTTCAGAAAACGAAATCCTCTCTCAACATGTTGTTGCGACTTGTAGGTAGACAACAGTTCACCGGCATTCAGGCTATCCTGATTCAAGTCATTGGTGCCC
>NZ_JAVRMB020000398.1:0-9904 GCF_031844845.1 Endozoicomonas sp. | reverse complement strand
TTGAGCTTTTCTTCGATCTTATCCATTAACTGACCGGCGATGTTGAGTGTAAACTGATCGTCCAGTTCCCGGATACAGGTGGGTGAAGTCACGTTGATTTCTGTGAGGTAGTCGCCAATGACATCCAGCCCGACAAAGATCAAACCTTTCTCCCGAAGTACCGGGCCTACCTGGCTGGCAATCCAGTGATCCCGTTCGCTCAGCGGTTGTCCAACTCCGGTTCCGCCCGCTGCCAGATTTCCTCTCAGTTCCCCTGCTGCCGGAATACGTGCCAGACAGTAAGGAACCGGTTCGCCGTCAATCATCAGAATGCGCTTATCCCCCGACTTAATGTCAGGAATGAATTTTTGAATCATGGCCTGACGCTGCCCCAGCTCGGTCAGGGTTTCGATAATGACACTGAGGTTGGGATCATCAGGATGGGTGCGGAAGATGGAGCTGCCACCCATACCATCCAGAGGCTTGAGCACGACATCACCATGTTCTGAGGCAAACTCCCTCAGTAGTCTCTGGCTGCGGGAAACCATGACCGGCGGTGTGCACTGAGGGAACAGTGTGGCGAACATTTTTTCGTTACAGTCACGGATGCTGCGGGGGTTATTGACGATTAGTGTACCGGCTGCTTCAGCCTGCTCCAGCAGGTAGGTGCTGTAGACAAACTCCATGTCAAAGGGCGGGTCCTTGCGCATCAGGATGACATCCAGCCCATCCAGAGGCATTTCCTGACGAGCCTCAAGCTCAAACCAGTCATTTGGGTCAGCCCTGACTTGCAGTGGCTGTACGCTGCCCATGGCGATGCCGTCTTTCTGGTAGAGATCAGCCTGCTCCATGTAAAACAGTTGCCAGCCTTTCTGACTGGCGGCCAGCAGCATGGCCAGAGAGCTGTCTTTCTTGTAATTGATGGAGGCAATAGGATCCATCACGACGCCGAGTTTAATGCTCATGAGTTTGTTCTCCGTACTCTCTAGTTACTGCTCTCGGCTTCTGAGTCTTCAGAAGGGGCACTGGATGCACTTACTGTTTTAGTACTTGCCATCGCTTCGCCCATTTTAATGGACATACCGGGCTGCCAGTTTTTCAGCCACTCTACCTGGTCTTTACCAAACAGCACGATGGCTGTTGAACCCAGTTTAAACTGGCCAAGCTCATCACCACGACTCAGTTCAATGGACTGGCTGGCTTCTCCGTAACTCACCGTAGCAACCTGCCCGCGTTGGGGGGTGACCAGCCCGGCCCATACGGTTTCAATACTGGCAACATTAATGGCACCCACCATAATGACCGCCATGGGGCCATATTGCGTATCAAAGACACTGACTACCCGCTCATTACGGGCAAACAGATTTGGAATGTTCTCAACGGTGCCCTGATTCACCGAAAAAAGGCGACCAGGAATGTGAACCATTTTGTGCAATGTGCCAGCAGCGGGGATATGAATGCGGTGATAGTCTTTTGGGGAAAGGTAGATCGTGGCGAATTTGCCGCCCATAAATTCCTGTCCAAGCGCCAGATCTCCACCCAGTAGTTCGACCAGGCTGTAATCATGGCCTTTTGCCTGAAAGATTCTGCCATCATTGATATCACCTATCTGGCTGATGGCGCCATCCGCCGGACTGACAATCAGCTCAGGGTCGCCTGGTAAAGGGCGGGCGCCGTCTTTTAGCAGGCGGGTAAAGAAGTCGTTGAAGTGTCTGTATTCTTCTGCTTTTTCCCTCTGAGCCTCTTTCATATCGACACGATAGTGGTCAATGGCCCACTGGATCAGGTGGTTTTTGAACCATGGGGTCTGACACTCAACAAAATAGTGAACGGCCCTGGAGATCAGATGGTGGGGCAGTACATATTGAATGGCAGCAAACAGTTTTTCTTTCACGGTGGTAGTGCCTGATTGTCCACTAATGAGAGCGGGCATTGTACCTGAATTCCGCTTTATTGATATTGTCTCCCGGGCGTAATGGTAGATTGACTATGTGTTTCCCGCTGTTTCGGTCATCGCCGGAGCCTGATCGATAGAGGCAACCGTGTACATGATAACTTCAGGGATGCCATGAAATGCGGATAGCGTGATTTTCGGGGCGCTGATTTTCTTATCATCATGGTGAACAAACTTATGGTTTGTGTTCTTTATAAGTGCTGTCTTATGGTCCCTGGATAATATTCGACGGTGATGCAAGCCGATAGCCTGAGGCTGAAGTGTAACCTGATATAACTGACCATTATTGTATCGGTTGTTAGTTTTACCAGAGTGCTTTATGGGCAGTACGATATTGTTGTCAAGCTTCGCCATTAACCTTTTTGCTGCTTTTATTGTTTGCTTTGATGATGTTGTATGTAAAACCGGGTTGACAAACAAGCACTCCAGACTGGATAAGTCGCTTGAATAATGATGTTGGGTTATTACTGAAGGGGTGTGGTTTTCAGGGGGTAATTGAGGGGTGTTACTCTTATATGCTTGCACTAGCGGTAAATTAATTGGTTTTTCTTCTGTGCTTTGCATTTCATCAAAATCCTGCTGAATGGAATTATCCGGATTTATATGAAGCACTAATTCTCCCTGATGATGATGTTGTTGTTGTTTTTTAATTGGGTTTCTGATGAGTATATTATCCTCCTTATCTCTGATTTTCTGCTGTTCGGTGGTTGTGTAGGTAAGGCCGTATATTCCCAATGATTCATCAGCAATCAGGTGTAATAAGTGTGGGATAAGATCAGCTGCAGAACCAGGCATTACAGTGTAACCATTTGGGGAGAACCCATTAGGTCTAAAGATGCTTTTAAAAAAATGAGTTTGATTTTTTTGGCCGTATTGAAACATTTGATTTATAAAGTGCCTTATCGCTGTATTCATTGTTTTTTTATTGCTTGCATTGAAGTAGGTATCGATAAGTATTTGCAGGGCTCTGATAAGTTTGTTTTTCTTTACAAGGTTGTGGTGTTGGTATTCAAGTGGATTCACTGTTTGTGTAGATGACGTTTGTGTGGGTGTTAATTTTTCTGTTAGAGATTTCAATAATTCCCTTTGGCGTGTCTGTATGTTTTCCAGAGTTTCTTTTTTTAATGAATTTAGTACACACTTCAGAGCTGTGTTAATGAAACAGGTGTCACCATAATTTCTAAATCTCTCAGATTGAAGATGGAGGGCTGGTAGAGTAGTTGTTTTATTTTTCTGGAGGGTATTTTCAAGATTTTTAAGCATTATATCATCGGGTGTAAATATTCTTCTGGTCTTTGTGTTTAGATATGGAATTCCCTGAATTGTTGTAAAGATATGACTGTTTTGCAGGTCCTTCAGAGAAGTCAGGTAATTCTCCAGGTCTTTTTTTTGAACAGATTTTCCAAAGAAAAAACTTTTCAAAGATTTGCAGAAATTCGGTTTTTCTTGCTGTTTGGAGGTAGACCAAGTGTACTCAAAAGCATCCAGATAGCGCAGTGAGAGTGAGTTGTTGCTTGATTGTATAGTCATTTTTATTTTATTTGGCCAATGAGATAAATTTACCGTTTCAGGTCCCGTCAGGTTTCCTATGGAGTTTAGAAAACCTGCCCGTCCATTAGACAACTAACCAGTAAAAAAATTCACTATAAAATCAATGCCCGGTTACTTAAGTTCCTATTTTAACTGGGGTTTCTGGCAGGTTGCCCCATTCCGACCAGGAACCATCGTATGCTCTGATGTGTTTGAATCCCAGTGATTTGGCCACCAGATAGGTGAAGCCAGACCGATGGTGAGCCTGACAGTGAGTGATGATTTCTTTATCCGGTGATAAACCCAGGGCTGCCAGTTCAGGGATCAGGTTTTCACGAATACGGTAATTTTTTTCAGGGTCCATGGCCCGGGTCCACTCAAAGTTTATGGCTCCGGGAATATGACCCGCCTTCATGGCCATGACTTTTTCGCCTCGGTATTCTTCTGGTGAACGGGCATCCCATATTTTGAATTGCGGATCATCAAGCACGCTCATAATGAAATCGCTGGTTGCCATGACATTGTCATTAATGGTCAGCGAAACAGCGGTTGGCGTTTTCTGGTTAGGTGTTGACTCAGTTGGATGTCCCTCTTTGAGCCAGGCATGAATACCGCCATTAAGGTAGGAGTAGTGTTTGTGCCCAATCACATCCAGTGTCCAGATAAATCGTCCTGCCCAGCCGCCGCCTTCATCATCGTAAACAATGATATGTTCTTTGCCGGTGTAACCGAGTTCACTGAACAGTGATTCCAGCTGGCTTATGGGGGGCAATTTGCCCCGGGCGGGAAGGGTGCCTGCGATCAGTTGCTGTGGCTGTACATTAATCGCTCCGGGAACATGAGCCTGCTGGTATAACCGGGGGTTACACAGGTCAATGATGATCAGGCTCTCTTTAATAGAGGTATTTTCGTCAGAGGCCAGAGCGGATTCCAGTGCATCCGGCTCCAGGATCAGTGGCAGATTGTTATTGTGAGTCATATTACGTCCTGATTTTTTCCTGAACGCATTGTAATGGTAATTGTTGCTGTGAGCATCCGAGACGTTAACTATGTCTCAGTGCTGTTTCCTCGCGGGCAACAACGCCCAGTCGAAGGCCGATCCGCTGCTGGTTCATGGAGTCATAAGGTTGGCCACAGTGCATGACCTGAGAGTTATCCCAGAAGACAACATCACCTTCCTGCCAGGGATGAGCGTATACCACAGACTTTTCGAGTATTTCATCCAATAGTGCCTTCCAGAAAGTTCTGGCTGTTTCGGGATCCCTCTCCAGACCGACGGGGATTGCGGTATCTGAACCCATATAAAGGCCTTCCCGCGCAGTTAATGGGTGCTCTGAAACTAGCGGTTGGGTTTTTAGTGGTGTTTCGGCAGTCCAGGCATCAGGCGTCTGGAAGGGAGGGGAGTGGATGAGCTTAATCTTTCTCAACTCGGCCTGACGTTCAGGGCTGAGGGAACGCAAGGCTTCCAGTTGATCGAGAAAGTGAGTGGTATGGGGCAATCCATCACTTCCGGTTTCTGGCACTTTGTGCATGTGAAGTATCACGATATAAAGTGCATTCATGGTAAGCCCTTCCAGACGGGGAAGTGCATCTTTATCGTGATGCCACTTCCAGGCACCGGCTCCAATTGGCTTTTCGACAGGGCCCGAGGGATTACCCAGAACAGCAACATGGTTGCTGATCAGTTCGGGAGGTAAGGGAGGGTGTTCTTTATGCTCTTTATGGCAACGGTTGTCTCCCATTATCATGGGGCCAAACGTATCCTGTGCGAACTGTTCCAGCTCACTGGCACTCATATACTGATTTCTGGCGAATATCACACCGTGCTGCCAGAGAGCCTGTTTTAATGCCAGTCTCTGGCTGCTGTTCAATGTTTTCAGGCTGATGCCCTGGCAAACCTCATAGCCCAGCCGGGGATGCTGACTGGTCATCTTATAATCGATCATGGTATGCCTGAATAGTCATTGAAAGACCTTGATAAAGTTAGATCAATTTTTTCGGATACCATGAGAATTGTTGGGGTTACGGCTTCTCCAGAGAGTTGAGAATACTCTGGTAACTATTCATTCGTTCCTGAATAATCTCACCATTAAGCAAGGCGTTTCGAATAGCGCAGCCGGGCTCCTGATTATGGTTGCAGTCCCGGAACCGGCAATAGCCAATGAATGGGCGGAACTCTTTAAAGCCGTGTAGTACATCCTCTGGCTCCATGTGCCAGAGCCCGAACTCCCGGATGCCGGGGGAGTCGATCAGCATGCCACCGGCGGGAAAGTGAAACAGTTTTGCCGCAGTGGTGGTATGGGTGCCTTTACCGGTGCTTGCAGACAGTGGGCCTACCTTGATATCAACCCCGGGCAGTAGCGTATTGACCAGTGAAGACTTCCCAACGCCGCTCTGACCCACGAACACGCTGGTGTGTTCATTCAAGAGGTTCTTGAGTTCATTGAGCCCATCTTCCGTCCGGGTTGATGCTTTAAGTACCCGATAACCAATACGCTCATAATTAATCAGCATATTGTCGAGCAGCTGACGACTGGCTTCATCTTCCAGCAGGTCTGTTTTATTGAGCAGAATGACGGGCTCAATATCCACGGTTTCAGCAGCGACCAGATAGCGGTCGATCAGATTAGGGTAGGGTTCAGGCACCAGGGCGATGACCAGAACAATATAATCAATATTGGCGGCTACCGGCTTTAACTGACCTCTTGTGTCCGGCCTGGATAACAGGCTGTCCCGGTCTTCAAGGGCAACCACCACCCCCATATCGCCTTTATTGGAGGCGCGCCAGACAATCCGGTCTCCCGTCACCAGCGGAGGAAGGTTGGCGCGAAGGTGGCATCGGTAGGTTTCACCGGGCCTGCCAATAGGCTCTATATCAAGCTGGGCGCCGTAATGGGCAATAATAAGCCCCGGTTGTTCGGGCCCCAGGGCGTCATCCTGAAGTTCCTGAGTAATCTGTTGCTCGCGTTTTTGGGCACGGGCTTTCCGTTCTTCCTGGATTTTCTCTATGCGCCAGCTTTGTCTGCGCGTTAGTTTGCGCTTACTCATGGTGTGTGCGGCAGTGTGTGAAGAGGTGTTTGGGGAGTGAAATTTGAAGTATCATAAATTTTTACTGGGCTGATTTCGCTGCAATTATGAATGAAGTAAGCTTATTATGTCAGCTCATTCGTTATCTGCTCTTAAATTGGTTCAGATCTTTTCATAAAAAGGTCAGAAAAAGGGTCAGGGAAATGTAGCGGTCTATAATATATTAAATAAGCTGAATTTTTCCTAACTGTCTGATATCTAAGAACAGTTCAAATTTTCTAAACCGTGATTACTGGGTGTTTGATGGCTAAATCAGATAATCTCATATGGATCGACCTGGAAATGACCGGTTTGGATCCGGAAAATGACCGGATCCTTGAGATCGCGACCATTGTGACCGATGGCCAGTTAACTATTCTGGAAGAAGGTCCGGTCATGGCGGTTCATCAAAGTGACGCCGTGCTGGATGGCATGAATGAGTGGTGTGTTAACACCCATGGAGCCACGGGCCTTACGGAACGGGTACGGCTAAGTACCATCAGTGAGAGTCGGGCGGAGCAGATGACCCTGGAATTTATCCGGCCCTATGTGGATAAGGGCGTGTCCCCTCTGTGCGGTAATTCAATCGGTCAGGATCGTCGTTTTCTCTGGCGTTACATGCCTGACTTGAATGACCATTTTCATTATCGGAATATTGATGTCAGCACCTTGAAAGAGCTGGCCCGTCGCTGGAATCCTGGCCTTCTGACCCAGTTTACCAAAAAAGGCACCCACCTTGCGCTGGAAGATATTCGTGAGTCCATTGATGAACTCCGGTTTTATCGTCAGCATTTTATTAAATAAAACGCTGCTGTACGAATTGCACATCTGTCTATGATGCGGATGGCCTGACATCGAGCCAAGCCCTCCTTTCCCATCCAAAACTTTAGAGTACAAAGGCCAATGTTCACTTTGGGCAACTGCTCTTTGAACGATTCTCTCAGTACGGTCGACCGCCACCACTTTGAGGATAACTTTGGCTGTGTGAAGGTTGTAACGCCTGTGAGTTGAGTTCAGGGCTTCTGGGGAGTAGTAGGCAACAGTAAGGAGAGTTCACTTGTAGCTGATGCAGCAAGCTGTTGGCGGTCACATTTTTGGCTATGCCTCTCTGATGCGGGGGACTTATAAGGAGTATCACCGGGTTGCAGCTTTGTTTGTTCTCCACAGCTAGCGCATACAACAAAATCTTTCATGGTTTTTGCATTATTCGATACAGTTTTACTGAAATACCCCTCTTTTCCCCACATGACAGCAGCTTCTAGAGACCGAACTTGATTATGATTTGTGCTGACGTGTAGAGCTATAGAAACACCCTTGCCAAAGTATGAGGCCACTCGGTTGTAGCCATTAGACATTGTTTTCGGGACTTCTTTTTTGTTGTGAGCTGCTGTCCCTTGGTCTATTTTCCGTAGAGCTTCTGATTGGTTTGCTGCGGCAGATCGTTCAAAGTTAAACATATAAATCAAACCTCGATAAAATAAACAACATCGTTGATAGTGATATTTCCAACTCCCTTTGGGTAATTACTTTGACATTAGATTATTCAAAAGTTCCTGAGTTTCTCATGCGATGCATTCGTATAAAAAAAGCCTCTCAAAGAGAGGCTTTTAAATCATGAACCATTCGGTCCATCCGATTTTATTAGTCTCCTGAAAGGTTAAAATCACCGGCTTTAGCCGGTCAGCTTTAGCTATGATGGTTTTCTCCCTACGGGATGTAATTAAGCGGCCCAAGGTACACGCGGCTGTCATTGTGTACAGGGATTGTACACAATCCATCTGGCAGGGATTACCCGAGGGCATAAAAGCCAACCGTCAGGCAGTCACCTCCCTGTGGATGGATCCTGTACAATCCCTGTACAGGATGACAGAGGGTGGAATAACTCAGACCTCTGTCATTGTGTACAGGGACTGTACACAATCCATCCGGCAGGGATAGCCATCTCACTGCACATTCACTTCCCTGTGAGATGGATCCTATACAATCTCGGTAATTGCTCCTGCATTACTCTATCTCCTGCAACCATGCAGTCGCCTGTACAGGATGACAGCAACCAGGGGATCAAGAGGTGATGATAAATTTCAGGAGTGAAGGTTAGCGACAACGCGTCTTTGACGCGTATCCGGACTTTCAGTCCGTAATTCTAACCCACCGGCTTTAGCCGGTGGTTGTTGAGTTTCTCAAAACTTCGCGGTCAAGTTTTTTCTCTAAGGCTAGGGGAGAGTTGAGTTAACATAGTGTTCGTTCAGGCACTACTTAATCTATTTTTAAAATAGACTCTTTCGGTGAGAGCTTGATGCAGCGAGTCACTGTCGTCGCTCAGGTTCAATCCTCATCTTGAAAGGAGGCCGCTTTATTATGGATATTTCATATTATACGACAGTTTTAAGATGAGTTCTGATTCGGTGCCCGGCATCCTGCAGGCTCCGTATTCCGAGCATGCAAGAGGTTATATTCCAAGACCATACCTGATTCACTTCGGTTTTACGGTAGGAGTTTCGCGTTGACCATTTGTATTCAAATTAAACTGACCGATTAATCAATAATTTCATATGTAAGCCGGTATGAATATTTTGTACTACCTTGCCTTCATCTCTTCAGCATAATAACTTGATACCCTGATCAACGCCTCTGTGGCTCATCACGAGGAAGTCATCAGCCTGCTTCTCGAACAGGAAGCGAATCCTGACATACTGGACAAGTACGGCAACACAGCCCTGATCAATGCCATGAAGGAGTGGTGTATCGCTTCGCAGGGAGAGGAGGAAACTGAAAAGTTTCAGGCTATTACCATCCTGCTACTCAAACAAGGTTCGAATATTAATGTACAGAACAAAAGAGGAGAAACAGCCTTAAAAATTGCCAAAAATGAAGGCGTCAGGGCAATCTACGAAAAGTTGTTGAGCAGGGGGGAATGATGCAACGGGCAATAGTGATTGGTGGAAGTGTCGCAGGATTGATGGCAGCGAAAACCCTGTCGCCGTTTTTTAAGGAAGTCATCATTCTTGAAAAAGACCCGTTAGACAGTGACAGCGGTCTCCATAAAGGTGCCGGTCAGGGTTCGCATTCCCATGTATTACTGCCCAGCGGTATTGAGCTGCTGGAGCAACTCTTTGGAATACCGGAGTTCAACCTCAGGGAGTATGGCATCTACCCTGCCGATGCAGCCGAAGAACTGAAATGGTTTCAGTTTGGTGTCTGGAAAAAGCGGTTTCACTCCGGTGTGGATATGGGGTGGTGTAACCGCTCACAGTTTGAGTGGCGGGTTCGCCAGGCGGTTATGTCGGTTAGCAATATTCAATTGCAAACCGGCTCCCGGGTGCTTGGGCTGGTCGTGTCTGAGGATGGCAGGCGAATCAAAGGTGTCCATTACCA
>NZ_JAVRMB020000397.1:0-41343 GCF_031844845.1 Endozoicomonas sp. | reverse complement strand
CGTTTGACGTGTTCCCGTATTTGGCTTTCGCTGAGGTTGTTGTGTAATGGCAGACTTGGATCATCCAGGACTTCCAAGAGCTCTTTTTCAATCTTGGCCAGCCCTTCCAGAGCATCCTGTATGGGCTTACAGCCTGTATCTATATGAATCAGCGCATGGAAATCTACCCTGATCATCGTTCATGCCGGTGATTTTTTGTTGAAGCTCTCTTGTTTCGTTCGCCTCTTCCGCCATCGAAGAGGCGAATTTGGTAGCAGCATCTACTGCAAATGAACCAACGGTCTTGGCCGCCTTAAATGTTTTTTCCAAAAAACTCATTTAATTCTTAACCTATCTTATCGGGCTGCTGGAAATTCGTTTGGTTCTGCATTTCGGGCATTGGTTTGGAGTGCCGTGGCCAGTCCGGCTTGTCCACTCGTATTTACATTCAAGACACTTGGCTCTGTATACCTGTGACATAACAACCCCATTAACTGATCGACATACTGTGTTGTGGATAGTATGTAATGCTGGAGTCTCCAATAATTGTGGTTTGTACTGTTTTGAATGATTTATTAGCCTCGTTCCCACGCTCTGCGTGGGAATGCTCATCACTCACCCTGCTTTCTATTTCAGTAACTGCTGAGGCGGTGCCTAGTGCTGCCCAAAATCTCCAGCGTTATGGATAAGGGCTTAAGCGACAGAAAGGTATTTAACAGGCAAAAAAAAGCCGGGGCGCATGTCAGGCCAGCCGGCGGAAATAGTAGATATGATTTCTTCAGTATTGCTGAACCAATCATTTTACACGGTGTCCAAGTAGTCTTTTTAGTAGTCTTTTTAGTTCAAGGTGATCCCTGTGGATTCTGCTGCATACAGTTCTGTTTCTTCTCTGTCAGATAACCATGTCAAGCTTCAGGTAGATTCGCCAGATGTAGAATCTCAGTCGTCTTGGAGGAACTGCTTTGGTATTCGTGATGTCATCGCCCGGGATCCGGTCAGGTCCTTATTGGTTGGCACTATTGCTGTTGGTTCTGCGGCTTTTCTCGTTGGCTTAGCTATCGGTCGAACAACTTCAGGATGTGATGACGACGATACAGGGGAAGGGATGGAGCTTTATGATAGGAATATAACGGCCATGGTGGGTAATCTTACCAACATGGTTGTGGAAACGACGACACAGGTAGCTACCCAACTGGCTAGCGGTTTATGTGAAGGCGTAGAGTGGTGTTTCAATGGAGGAACTTGCTCCCCCTCCTCCTTATCCTACATCCCCTACTCCTGTGAGTGCCCAGAGGGTTTTTTGGGGGAGGATTGCGAGTTTAATAACCTCTGCCTAGAAGCACCGTGTTTCAATGGAGGAACTTGCTCCTCCTCCTTATCCTACTCCTCCTCCTTCTTCTCCTCCTTCGCCTACTCCTCCTCCTTCTCCTTCTCCTGTGAGTGCCCAGAGGGTTTTTATGGAGTGCGTTGCCATTTTACTCGATGACTCCCCTCTGCGTATTACTGTACGTACGTTGCATGGATTTACTTTTGCAGGGGCTAATTGTTGAAGGTCATTGTTTTATAGAAAATGACCTGTAATGGGGCGACTAAAACCTTTATTGCCGACAGGTATAACACAACACCTGCCAATCTGACTAACTGGATGAAAAAGCACGGGGTAATCCGCCCAGAGTCATTGGGAGACAAGGGATTGTCAGCTTAGCGTACGATTTTTTCCTTTCTATGGCGTGGCCCCATTCTGGGCAATTTTAACAGTAATGATCAGGGGAATGGTTAATCGCTGGTTAAAAACTGTTCCCTGTTGGTTGCTTCACATGCGAGGCCGCAAGTTGCTATGGATAGATCACAAAGCGATGGGATAAAGGCATCGAGCTTTTCAGTAGTTCTGTAGATGTCATCCTGGATATCACGACTGAGTCCAATTAAGGAGCGGGCGTCGGGTACGGTCGAGCAAAGGTCCAGGTCAGATCTAAGAGCTTGAACTCTGTTTTGAATCCGGATGACTTCAGCTTGCTCTGGTTTCATGGTGCTCTCCTGGTCACGTTGCTCTGGATGTATTCTATTCAATTAAACCAGAATTAAAAACGGACGGCCCCTCATTGTCATCCTGTACAGGGATTGTACAGGATCTATTTCACGGGGATGTGAACGCTCTGCCAGCTGGGGAGAATACCGTACAATCTCGGTAATTGCTCCTGCACCCATGTAGTCGCCTGTACGGAATAATAGTGGAGAAATTTCTACCCATTTATTTTTCTATAAAGAACTTCTTTTGTTTGTTTCACCACATACCTGTACGGGTCACTCTGATGCTACCTACGTAGCGGCTATCAAGTTCTTCCAGTGTGGCAGGCAGTAGTCTCTGCCTTAGTTTTTTTTTAAAAGTGCAAGGTTTTCGTCACCTTGAGTCTCTGTCGAGACAGACCGGTGGGTAAGTTAGTCAACTACGTGCAAATACGCAAGCGGAACGCTCGCCGCGTTCCCGTCTTATATCCCCGCCTAAAGGCGAGGGTTTACGGCTATTTTTCTAATCAGTCATCATGACTGACATTTTGTTGAAGGGTATGCTACAACCTGTTGGTGTTTTCTTAATTATCATGACTCCCAATGGATATTAACCTTATTGGAAAAAGTGCGTTAGTGTGCGGTGCCAGTCAGGGGATCGGCAAAGCCTGTGCCCTGGAACTGGCATTACTGGGTGCCAGTGTTACCCTGTTCTCACGCAATGCCGTCAGGCTTAATGCTGTTATGCAATCACTGGATACCGGGGCTGATCAGCAGCATCAGGTGCTGGTTGCCGATTTCACTGATCCCAACCAGGTTAATGCCGTCATTAGCCAGCATATCGACGAAGGAAATAACTACCAGATATTGATTAATAACACAGGCGGTCCGGCTCCCGGTCCAGCTCATTCAGCTGATGTGCAGGCCTTTATTGATGCTTTCAATTTGCACCTGGTCTGTAATCAATATTTGCTCCAGGCACTTTTGCCCGGGATGCGCAGCAGTGGTTACGGGCGCATCATCAATGTTATTTCTACTTCTGTAAAACAACCGATTCCGGGGCTTGGCGTCTCAAACACCATTCGTGGTGCGGTAGCCAGCTGGGCAAAAACCCTGGCCAGTGAGCTGGGGCCGGATGGCATAACCGTTAATAACGTGTTGCCCGGAGCAACCGCAACCGGAAGGTTGGATGCAATTATTGCGGGCAAGGCTAAGAAACAGGGGATCAGTATTGAGCAGGTCACAGAAAACGAAAAAGCCCAAATCCCCCTGCGACGATTTGCCTCGCCTGCTGAATTTGCCGCCGTTGCTGCGTTTCTGGCGACACCTGCCGCAGGTTATGTGACGGGCATCAATGTACCGGTGGACGGTGGTCGTACGACCTGTTTATAACGCGACTTTAGGGTGGTGGCAGACAAAAACTTACCATGTTTGCCACAGAGTCACGGAGACACAGAGAAAAAGGTTTTTAAGCAAAACGTTCTTCTCCGTGACTTTGTGCCTCCGTGGCGAATATAAGCCGGTATCTTTTGAAATGCCGTTTCAGCGCAACCACTGCAAGCAGGGTGACATGGATATTCTCACGAATTTCATTGGCGGACAGCAGGCAGCACCCGCTAACGGGCAATATCTGGACAATATTGAGCCAGCAACCGGACAGGTTTACGGCCAGATTCCAGACAGTGATAAACAGGATGTTGATGCAGCTATCGCTGCCGCCCAGCGGGCATTTCCTGCATGGCGTAAAATTGACGCAGAAAGGCGCGCTGATATTTTAATGGCCATCGCCTACGGCATCGAAGCGCGACTGGATGAACTGGCCGAAGCCGAAGCCAGAGATAATGGTAAACCCGTGTCGTTAGCCCGCACGGTTGATATTCCCCGCGCCGCCACCAATTTCAAGTTTTTTGCCCAGGCCAGCTCGCAATTTTCCAGTGAATCTCATGGTAGTACTGATACGGCCATTAACTATACGTTACGGCAACCTATTGGTATTGTCGGCTGCATTTCCCCCTGGAACCTGCCCCTTTATCTGTTTACCTGGAAAATTGCCCCGGCATTAGCAGCGGGTAATTGTGTGCTGGCCAAACCATCAGAAGTGACACCGAAAACGGCGTCAATATTGGCCGAAATATGCCAGCAGGCGGGTTTGCCGGACGGTGTGTTAAATGTGTTGCATGGGACTGGTGCCAGGGTTGGCGCAGCGATTTGTCAGCACCCGCAGGTAAAAGCCATCAGCTTCACTGGTGGTACCGTGACCGGCGCATCTATTGCACGCACAGTAGCTCCGGAATTTAAGAAACTGTCATTAGAACTGGGTGGCAAGAACCCTGCGATCATTTTTGCCGACTGCGATTTTGATAATACCGTCGAGCAGGTATTCAGGGCATGCTTTGCCAATCAGGGGCAAATTTGCCTGTGCGCATCAAGATTGTATATAGAGCATTCTATTTACGACCGGTTTAAACAGGCTTTAGTAGACAAAGCCGCAGCCTTGTCACCCGGTGACCCCCTGTTGCCGGAAACGCAAATGGGTGCCATGGTTTCAGAGCCCCATATGAATAAGGTCAAACACTACATCCGGCAGGCTATCGACGACGGTGGTCAGTTATTGGTGGGCGGTGAGCAGGTGACGGTGACGGGCCGCTGTGAGCAGGGCTATTTCCTGCAACCGACTATCTTTGAAGGTTTGGACAATACTGCCGTTTGTAACCAGCAGGAGATCTTCGGCCCGGTTGTTACGTTGCAGCCGTTTGATACCGAAGCTCAGGCGCTGGCGTTAGCCAATGACAGTGATTACGGCCTGGCCTCGACGGTTTGGACTGCTGATCTTGCCCGGGCCCATCGTATGGCAGAACAGTTGGAAACCGGTATTGTCTGGGTTAATTGCTGGTTGTTGCGGGATCTGCGTACCCCTTTTGGTGGCATGAAACAGTCTGGGGCAGGCCGTGAGGGTGGACTGGAAGCCATGCGATTTTTTACTGAGCCAAGAAATGTCTGCATAAAATACGGTTGAGACTTATCACTTCTATTGAGCAACCTGCAGCAGGACTGACTATGAAGAATAAATCCCGAGTTGATGCACCCGATGCCCCCAAACCCGTTGGTTTATACCCCCATGCCCGGAAAGTGGGTAATTTGTTGTTTTTGTCCGGTGTTGGTCCCCGGCAGGCGGGCACCACAAAAATCCCGGGGGTGGAACTGAACGACCAGGGAGACATCATTAGCTACGATATTGAAGCCCAGTGCCACAGTGTGTTTCAAAACGTGCGCACCATTCTGGAAGCCTCCGGTGCGAGCTGGATGGATCTGGTGGATGTTACGGTATTTCTTACTAATATGGATGGGGATTTCGCCACCTATAACCGGGTTTATGCCGAATACTTTGCCGAGTCTTTGGCTGAGAACCAGCCCTGCAGAACCACGGTGGAGATAAACAAACTGCCGACGCCCATCGCCATTGAGCTGAAATGCATCGCCGCACTGGAAAAATAAGCAAACAGGAGAGCTGACATGACCGCTTTTGCCATGCCGTTTAATTTGCAGCAATGGATAGAAGACCACCGTGATGTACTCAAGCCGCCGGTTTGCAATAAACAGATATTTAAACAGAATGACTATATCGTCATGGTAGTGGGCGGTCCCAATCACCGCACGGATTATCACTACAATGAAACCCCGGAGTTGTTCTATCAAATCGAAGGGGAGATGGTTCTTAAGGTTATTGTCGATAATGAGTCTGAGAGAGAGTTTAAGGATATCCCCATTCGGGCAGGCGATATTTTTCTGTTGCCCGGTACGGTCCTGCATTCCCCCCAGCGGGAGCCGGGCAGTATCGGCATGGTGGTTGAGCAGAAACGTCAGCCCGGACAGAAAGACGGGCTGCACTGGTTTTGTCCTCAGTGCCACCATCCGCTCTATCATGAAACCTTCATGCTGGAAGATATTGAACGTGATATGCCCGTTATTTTCGATAGGTTTTACGGTAGTGCCAGCCATTGTACCTGCAGCGAATGTGGCACTGTAATGACCCCATCGTCTATGTCGTCCTAACAAAAAAGTGAGTGGAGAATGACAATACTAAAGATTGATATTCATACCCACATTTTGCCCAGAGAATGGCCAAACCTCCGTGAAAAATACGGTTATGGGGGGTTCGTCCAGCTGGAACATACCGGCTGTGGCTGTGCCCGTATGATGATGGACGACCGGTTTTTCCGTGAAGTGGAGCCTAACTGCTGGGACCCGGCAGTGAGAATCAAAGAGTGCGAACAGCATCAGGTCAATGTGCAGGTACTTTCAACAGTGCCGGTAATGTTCAATTACTGGGCCAAACCTGAGCATACGCTGGACCTTTCCAGAATGCTTAATGACCATATTGCCGGCCTGGTCAATGATAATCCCAAACGCTTTATTGGTCTGGGCACTCTCCCCATGCAGGCGCCGGATCTGGCCATTCGTGAGCTGGAACGCTGCGTTAAGGATATTGGTCTGGCAGGGGTTCAGATTGGTTCCCATGTGAATGACTGGAACCTGGACCATGAGCAACTGTTTCCTGTTTTTGAGGCTGCAGAGGCCTTAGGTGCTGCGGTGTTTGTCCACCCCTGGGACATGGTGGGCAAAGAACAAATGAACAAGTACTGGCTGCCCTGGCTGGTGGGGATGCCGGCAGAATCGAGCCTGGCCATTTGCTCCATGATCTTTGGCGGTGTGCTGGCCCGCCTGCCGGATTTACGTATCGCCTTTGCCCATGGTGGTGGCGCATTCCCGGCCACTATTGGCCGTATTGAACATGGCTTCAAGGTCAGGCCGGATCTCTGTGCGGTGGATTGCGACGTTAATCCCAGGGAATTTCTTCAGAAACTCTATCTCGATACCCTGGTGCATGACCCTCTTGCGTTGAAATATCTGATGGATTTGATGGGGCCTCAGCGGCTGGCTCTGGGCACCGACTACCCGTTCCCGCTGGGAGAACTGGAGCCGGGCAAGTTGATCAGTACCTGCGGATTTGATGAGGATACGCAGTCCAGGTTACTGCACGGTACGGCCCTGGAATGGCTTAATCTGGATAAGGCATTGTTCTTATAAAGGGTTCTTATGAAGGGTTCTTATGAAGATCAGTATTAGCCTGGCTGGACAGCAATACTCTATCGACACTCAGTCGGGCTGGAGCCTGGCCATACCATTGGGATTTAATCAGCCGCAGCCCAATCATTTTTCTGCCTCACCGGCCACGGCACAAGCGATGCGAGGTGGCTCTTTTGTCGGTGACACTGAGCTGGGCGGTAGCTGTAACGTCAATGAAATCACCATCAATCCACACTGCAACGGTACCCATACCGAAACGCTGGCCCATATCTGTCATCGATCACACCCGCTCAGCGTCACCACCAGTGATGTATTACCGCCGCCGTTTATCCCCTGCACACTGGTTTCCCTGACGCCAGCACTGGGACAGGATACCCGGGAGCTTTACCTGCCACCACTCAACGCAGCCGATCAGGTGATGACCCGTAAGGCATTGGAAAGGGAATTGGATGGTATTGACAGTGACTGGCTGGAGGGGCTTGTTATACGAACTTTACCCAATAAGCCTGACAAGCAAACGCGCCGTTATGAAGAGAACAGTCAGCCAGCCTTTTTAACCACGGATGCCATTATGTATTTGCGGGAAAGAGGAGTGCAACACCTGGTTCTGGATGTCCCTTCCCTGGACAGAATGCACGATGATGGTCTGCTAACCAATCATCACCGGTTCTGGCAGGTGCCTGATGGAAGCCATGAAGCGAATCAATACAGCCTGCTCAACCATACCATCACCGAAATGGCATTTATCACCGATGACCTTCCCGATGGCCAGTATTTTCTCAGCCTGAACTTCCCGGCCTGGATAACCGATGCAGCACCCTGTAATCCCATCCTGTATTCAGCCTCAACCAGGAATGAATCTGAATGAATTTACCCGTTTTTACTCTGGAGCATGCACGCTCTCTTGATGCCCAGGACCCATTGGCTCGCTACCGTGACCAGTTTGCAATCCCCAGACAAGCCAATGGTGACGATGAATATTACTTCGTTGGCAACTCACTGGGATTACAACCCAAAGCGGCGCGGGAAGCGGTGATTGAACTGCTTGATGCCTGGCAGCAACGGGGGGCAAAAGGTCACTTTGAAGGGAACTATCCCTGGATGCCTTACCACGAGTTTGTCACCGATGCGGCCGCACAAATTGTTGGTGCCCAGCCGGAAGAAGTGGTGATGATGAACTCACTCACTACCAACCTGCATTTAATGATGGTGAGTTTTTATCGTCCGTCGGGCAATCGACGAAAAATCTTGATCGAAGATCATGCCTTTCCTTCCGATCATTACGCAGTGGAATCCCAGCTCCAATTCCACGGTGCTGATCCGAAAGAGGATATGCTGCTGTGGTCGCCCAAACCGGGAGAAGAGTTACTCAATGAGGATGATTTTGATGCCATCCTCGACCAGTATGGCGATGAGATTGGACTTATCCTGCTGCCCGGTGTGCAGTATTACACCGGACAGGTGCTCAATATTCAGCGCCTGACGGAAAAAGCCCATGCCAGAGGGATCACCATCGGTTTTGACCTGGCTCATGCCGCTGGCAATATTCCCTTGTCATTACATAACTGGCAGGTGGATTTTGCCTGCTGGTGCAGTTACAAGTATCTCAACAGTGGTGCCGGGTCGGTGGCTGGGTGCTTTGTGCATGGACGACACATTACCAATACTGACTTGCCCCGGTTTGCCGGCTGGTGGGGCCATGACAAAAACACCCGCTTTAAAATGGAGAACCAGTTTCAGCCGATCCCCACCGCCGAAGGCTGGCAGCTGTCCAACCCGCCGGTACTCTCGCTGGCAGCGGTTCGTGGTGCCTATGATACGGTCATCAATGCGGGCGGCATGAGCGCATTACGGGACAAATCAATAGCTCTCACCCGTTATATGCTGACATTACTGGATAAGGTGTTTGGCAAAGATATTCGTGTTATCACACCCCTCAATGAAGAAGAGCGGGGTTGTCAGTTGTCGTTGATGGTCAATATCCCGGGTCTGGATGGCAAAGCCACCTTTAATGCCCTGGAAAACGGTGGTGTTACTGCAGACTGGCGCTACCCTAATGTGATTCGTGTGGCTCCTGTGCCTTTGTACAACCGTTTTGAAGATATTTACCATTTTGTCCGTATCCTTAAACGGTGGGTCTATCCCTGATAAGGGGTAGACCCTGAGTAACACTACAAGTACTTTATTTTGGTGGTGATGTAATCACCTTGTATTTGAATATCCGTTGTAGCATCTCTATTCCCTTCTGCTCCCATGAGTAATGTCGTCATTTTCTCAACATTATAGTCAAGATCTAAATTTCTTAATAATACTGTTGCTTCTATATTCAAAGGGTATTTGTCGGGTAATATGGAAAAAACTGGGGTTGCGTTGCTTTCACGAGGCTCTGAAACCCCCTCATCATCACAAATATTATTTGGATCCGCCTCTGTTTCAATGCCTCCACCTATAACAACCAGAACGTTCTCACTTAATGCACCATGTGGAATCTTTATTCCACCATTTCGGCTGGATAGAAAGAACTCCCCCCCCTCAGGAGTAAATATTTTACATTCCAGAGCATCCCGCGGGTGATAATTCTGGATTTCATTTTCTCGAAACACGACTGACCTTTTGGATGGAATAACATCGATATTTTTGAAGCTCTCTATATTAAATCTCTTTTTGATGTAATCTTTATCTTCTTGAGTGGCAAGCTTTTTCTTTTCGTCAACATGGTCAAATATGTAAACGAAATAGGTAACAGGGTGTTTAGACTTGACGAAACCAGCTTTCCTGCCAAATGCTTTTGCAGCTGAATCTTCTGTAGAAACAGAATCTTTATTTACAGGGACAGTTCTTTGGTTTCCACATATTGAGTTTGACATACCAGACTCCTTTGCAAATTGTTTAGGTCACATAATGATAAAAAAGTTCCGCAGCATTTATTTACTCATGTTACGCACTCTTCATTGATCGAAGATCTTGGAACGATAATCTCAGTTAGGAAAGGTAAAGCTTTGCTCTCAGCTCAAAGTGGTTCAAATTGAGTTTACTAGCTAGTTCCCATCCAGAAACGCTGTAGGTCCCGCATGGCATGCGGTCAGGTCTAAAAAATGCATTTTGTTTTGACACCTGCTCCGCACGACTTTCGGGGCCTGTAGTGGAGTTTATGCGATTTTTACGTAAATTTGAAGCACCTTGAGTCTCTATAGCCTACGTGTCCCAAGGGCTAGAGTTTCTGGATGGGAACTAGCTAAGACCTCAAGACGAAATGCTGAGTATATTGACATAAACAGATGATCGCTCTGAGTTAAAACGGTATGGCTCGGTGATTTTGCCATTGCTGCATTCGATTTAAGCGTTTTATGGAAGACTTCAACTTTCCACCTTTTTTTGTGGATCGCCTTCAAAGCGTCGGCATCACACTCAAGATCACTGCATACCAGATAGAGAATACCTTTACTGCCGTCTTTGTTTTTAAAGACTTGCCGGAAGATCAAGACAGGAAAGTCCACTCCTGCAATCCAGCCCTTGACAAGTTTCTCCTCCGGGAAATCAATAGTATCTATGCGTTGTGAACCACCTTGCTTCTTATCTTCCTCACTTAATGAAACCTTACGGTTTGACTTGCACGCCATAACAAAATGCCTGTTGCAATCGTGTCGTATATACATCATGTTTTCGTTAGAGCTGAACCAGCTAAGTAGGTGATAGTTTGCTATCAATGTTTTGACCTCTAGTTAAGGAATATGTTCCAGCTATTTTATAATCAAAGCATCAGCAGTCGATAATATTCTCGAATTTTCATGTGATAAATATTGAAATGCAAACCACTATCTACTTTTTAAGAAGTAGCGATCATGCGTATACACCCTGGTATCAGTGGTGATGATTGGTTTACTGAATCAAACGTAAACTTACGTACAGTCAATTTATACGAAAGCAAACTTTCACCTACTGAGGAATCGTCCTTAAATAATTCCGACATTTCCAACTCGGTTTCCGTTCATCCTGAGTGGAGTCGAAGAGGTGTTTAGCACGATCTGAGGATTAGTCAGGAAATAACTTTCCTGTTTTTTTGCCACGGAGACACGGAGGCACAGAGAAAAGCCTTAAATAAAAAGCTTTTCTCCGTGACTTTGTGACTCCGTGGCCAAACATCTTTTCTGTGCTGAATAGCACCAGAAATATGGGAGTTATTTCGGGACAATTCCTAAGTAGATCTGAATCCTTTGTAATACGGGGGCTTTTTCTTAATGTCTGCTGCTAAGAAGCGGGACTTAAGGTCTATCAGGAGAATGAAAATGGCAAGAAATTCTGCCCCGGTATTTACCATGGCTGGCGCCGGACTGGCCGGTTCGTTACTGGCGGTCATTTTGGCGAGAAAAGGCTATCAGGTGGAGGTTTTCGAATCCCGGGCTGATATGCGCAAAGTGGATATTTCAGCGGGCCGCTCAATCAATCTGGCGCTGGCCAATCGTGGTATACGACCACTGGAAGCCCTGGGTTTGATGGATAAGGTGACGCCATTGTTGATCCCCATGCAGGGACGTATGGTGCATGTGGATGGGCAACCCTCGCAATTGCAACCTTATGGTCAACAGGCCCACGAAGTTATTTACTCGGTGTCCAGGGGAGAGCTCAATAGCCTGTTGATGACGGAAGCTGAGCAAACAGGCAGGGTTAATATCCATTTTGAGCAGCGTATTACCGGGGTGGATCTGTCCAGTAAATCCCTGGCGCTGGAACACCGTGGTCGTACGATCGCCCGGTCTTTCGACAGGATGATTGGCGCGGATGGTGCTAATTCAATAGTAAGAGATGCCATCATGAGTGCTACTGATTCAGCCTCGTCTATTGATGTGCTGGATCACAGTTACAAAGAATTGCATATTGCACCCAATAGCGACAACAGCCACAAACTGGCCAAAAACGCCCTGCACATCTGGCCACGGGGTGAGTTTATGATGATTGCGCTGCCCAATCTCGACGGCAGCTACACGGTCACCCTGTTTATGCCGACCCGTGGGGAAATCAGCTTCGAATCGTTGACTCAAACAGACGACATATTACCTTTTTTTAAACAGTACTTTGCTGCAGTGATGCCCATGCTGGAAAACCTGGAGAGCAGCTTTCAGGCTAACCCCACCGGCAGACTGGCCACGGTAAAATGTTCCCCCTGGCATTATCAGGACAGCGCCCTCATTATCGGCGACGCGGCCCATGCCATTGTGCCGTTCCACGGACAGGGCATGAACTGTGCCTTTGAGGATTGTCAGGCTATCGCGAATTTGTTTCCTGCAGCAACACAAGCGGAGCATACAGACTGGGCAGAGTTGTTCAGGCTGGTGGATAAACAACGAAAGCCTAATAGTGATGCTATCGCGGACATGGCATTGGAAAACTATATTGAAATGCGCGACAGCGTCATGCGTCCGGAATATTTGCTGCGTAAACAATTTGCCTTCCAGTTGCAACGCTGGTTTCCTGAACGCTTTACACCACGGTATGGCATGGTCATGTTTGATGACCGATCCTATGAGGAAGCCTATGCCCTGGGAAAAGTCCACCTTCAGTTACTTACTGAACTGGCTGATGAGGTTGGCAGTGTTGAACGGTTAACTTAAGAGTATGCAGACCGTACGCTCAGTAAATATGCATTGTGAGGTGCATATAATACAAACCCCGGCGAAAGCCTCGTTCCCACGCTCTGCGTGGGAATGCATAGCCAACCGCAGAGAGGGTGCCTGTGGTTGGGCCATGGCGCTACCACGCAGAGCGTGGGAGCGAGGAATGATCGGCCTTATCAGGAAGCCTATACCCTGGGCAAAGTTCACCAGCAGTTACTCACTGAACTGGCCAGTGAGGTTGGCAGTGTTGAACGGTTAACTCAAGAGTACGCAGACCGTGCGCTTAGTAAATATGCATTGTGAGGTGCATTAAGTACAAACCCGCCGAAAGCCTCGTTCCCACGCTCTGCGTGGGAATGCATAGCCAACCGCAGAGAGGGTGCGTGTGGTTGGGCCATGGCGCTACCACGCAGAGCGTGGGAGCGAGGAAAGAATCCGGTAAGTGTCCTCCGTCCTCTGTCCTCTGTCCTCTGTCCTCTGACCTCTGAACCCTACAAATGCGTTCGCAATTCAAAAAGCTCCGGAAAAAAACTGATATCCAGCGCTTTTTTCAGAAAGCCTACACCCGATGAACCTCCGGTTCCGGTCTTATTGCCAATGATACGCTGTACCGTATACATATGCTTAAAGCGCCACTGTTGAAAACTATCTTCGATATCGATCAGTTTTTCGGCTAATTCGTAGAGTTGAAAGTACTGGTCAGCATTTTGATACACGGTTAACCAGGCATTTAGCACAGAGTCATTGCGCTGATAGGGCTGACTGAAATCCCGGGTTAACACCTCGTCATCTAACGGCAGACCAGGCTCATGCAACTTTTCATTCAGCTTTTCATTTAAGAGATGCAGGGTGACATCATAGAGGCTGGGCGCATTGAGGATCTGTTCCAACTCCTGATGCACCACAGGGTCACTTTCGTGAACCTTGAGCATGGCCGCATTTTTATTGCCCAGTAAAAATTCGACTTTGCGATAACCATAAGACTGAAAGCCGGAAGCATGTCCCAGGGCATCCCGAAACTTAAGGTAATCAACCGGAGTCAATGTGGATAATATATTCCACGACTGAGTAAGCTGGTTAAGTATCTGCTTGACCCGGGATATTACCTTGAAAGCCTGATTAAACTCACCCTTCTGAAGATTGTTAATGGCACTGCTTAATTCATGCCCGGCCAGCTTGATCCATAGCTCGCTGGTCTGGTGAATGACAATAAACAGCATCTCATCATGCTGGTCTGATAACGGCTGCTGTGCTGATAGCACCTGCTCTAATTTAAGATAATCACCGTAGGACATATCATCATTGAAATCCGTGTGTATCTCATCTTCCATGGTCCGGGAATTACTGTGGGGGCAGTGCATGCTCGTGATTCCTTAGCAGTAAAAAATAAGAACAGGCAACGATTAAACAGAACAAATGTGTAAAAAGGATATCAGAAGAAAGTCTGGTTGTTTATGTTTGTTCTCGTTTGTTTCAGGGCCGGGTGTTTTCAGGGCCGGGTGTTCAGGGCATCCATCAATCTATCCAGATATTTCCTCTGCTTAAATTTGTGGCTGTCCTGTTTTATGCTGTTTTATGGTCCGTCCTGTTTTCTGGTTCTGTTTTCCGGTTTTTTTTGGCAGACCATAAAAAATGGTAAAAAACGGAGTTTACAGGTCATAAATGGGTGTTTTGAGCTATTTTTTAGCGAAGTATTGGTAAACCCGTTCTTTTGCAACAGCCTTATAATGTTGTTGGCATCCTTCCTGAGCTGACAACTTTCTATTCAGCGTTATGCGTTGAGTCCCAAGCCCTCCCGCGGAGGGTCAATATGAGACACCCATATATTTCGCCTCTAAATTCAGTCACAGGGCAAAAATATGAAATCGGAAGACCTTACGCTTTCCCTCCCGTCCAGCCAGCAGAGCGCATCGTTTCTTGGCGGGGCCATGATTATTGCCGGGACAGCCATCGGTGCAGGCATGTTTTCACTCCCGGTGGTTGCTGCAGGCATGTGGACTCTGTGGGCCTGTGCGGCCCTGCTGTTTACCTGGTTTTGTCTGTTGCATTCCGGCCTGATGATTCTGGAAACCAACCTCAATTATCCGGTGGGCGCCAGTTTTAATACCATGGTGAAAGATTTGCTGGGCACTCACTGGAACAGGGCCAACAACCTTGCCATTGTTTTTGTCGGGTATATTCTTGCCTATGCCTATATTTCCGGAGGAAGCTCCATCGTCGTGCAAACCATGGATGCCGCCATAGGGTATGCACCTTCCCTGAAAATCGCAGGTATTCTTTTTTCATCAGGATTGGCAGTGTTTGTCTGGTGGTCGACAAAAGCGGTGGACAGGATCACCACCATCATGGTGGGGGGCATGATATTCACTTACTTTACCTCCGTTAATAGTCTGGCCTTTACTATCAATACGACTTATCTGCTGGATTCCGGGAATACCGAACCACCGCTTTATTTTCCGTTCCTGTTTGCCGCACTGCCTTTTTTCCTGACGTCATTTGGCTACCATCATAATGTCCCCAGTCTGATGAAATATTACGGGAAGGTTCCCGGAAAAATCATTGCATCCCTGTTGACTGGAACAATACTGGCGCTGGTTTTTTATATTTTCTGGCTGGTCAGTATTCTGGGTAATCTGCCTCGTAATGGCTTTAGCGACATTATTGCCCAGGGAGGCAATATCGGGGTTTTGTTGTCGGCCCTCAGTCACGTTATTGATAGCCCATCGGTTTTCCGTATCTTGTCGGCCTTTTCGCACATGGCGGTGGCTTCTTCATTCCTGGGGGTGACGCTGGGATTGTTTGACTTTATTTCAGACCTGTTCAATCTGGATGACAGCAGGGCCGGCCGTACCAAAGCGGCGGCCATCACATTCATCCCGCCCATGGTGGGTGGTGTGTTTTTTCCGGATGGCTTTATTATGGCCATAGGCTTCGCGGGTCTGGCTGCCACCCTTTGGGTGGCTATTATTCCCGCGTTAATGGTTCGAGAGAGTCGGCAAAAATTCTCATCCCCTCATTTCCGGGTATGGGGGGGGAATGTGCTGGTTTATCTTTTAATAGGGTACGGTTTACTGAGTGCCATTTGTCATCTGCTGAACCTGTTCAGACTGTTACCGGTTTTCAAATAATCTTCCATGGTCAGGTTTCACTGGCCTCTCGTTTGTCTGGGCATTCCTGTCCGTGATTATCAATTGTAGTCAGCCTCTTTAATATAAGTTTCCCTGAGCCGATGCTTTAGAACAGAAAATAAAATTTTAAGTGGAGATGCCAGGGATGGGCCCGTTAAATAGTCTGGAGCGCGAAGAGACGCTGGATAAACTGATTGATGATTTAACGTCCCATATCCCGGCAGAGCAACTGGACAGTTTTCGAGAGTTTGTTTATCGCTACTATTCCCTGGATACCCGGCAGGATCTGACGGCGGGTAACTGGCAGGATGTGCTCGGTGCTACCCATTCATTCTGGACGTTCATTCAATTTCATAACCCTGACCAGCCGCGCATAGAGGTCATCAACCCGGAATATAATCACCACGGCTGGCACTCGAATCATACCGTTATTCGTATCCTGCACCGGGATATGCCGTTTGTTGTGGACTCCGTCAGAATGAAACTCAATGAATACGGCTCCACTATTCATTTGTTGCGCAATGGCATCATCTACTCCCGTCGCTCAGACGACATGACGCTGATTTACGACAATGAGCAGGTTGAGGATGAGTTTATCAGTCGGGAGGCCATTCTGTATCTGGAGATAGACCGTTGTGAAGATCAGGGTGAGCTGGTTCAGCTACAGGAGCAGTTGATGGCCGTGCTGGGCGATGTCAGTCGTGTGGTGGATGATTTTGAGGAAATGTCAGCGCGGGTCAAACGGCTGTCCTCAATGGTGGGTAAGTTAAAATCACTTCCGGGTGAATTGTTAAAAAAAGAAGACGAGGTTCAGGCGTTTCTGGACTGGCTGCTGGCAGACAATTTTACCTTTCTGGGGTATGAAGAGCTGATTGTCACCGAACATGATGGCAATCGACAGTTGATATCTCCTCCACAATCCCTGCTGGGGCTACTGCGGCCCATCAGTGCGGAAGAGCCGGCTCAGCTGGCACTGGAGCCATTTGTTGAGCATGATTTCTTTGAGAAGACCGAACGGCTTTCTTTCTCCAAGGCGTCGGTTCGTTCCAGTGTGCACCGGCCAGCCTATCCTGATTTTATTACCATACGGCGCTTTGATGAGCAGGGGCGCATTGTGGGAGAAGCACGAATTGTGGGTTTGTATACCTCACCGGTCTACCGGCAGACCCCCAATGTTATTCCCTATATTCGCAATAAAGTGGCGGCCATTATTCAACGCTCAGGCCTGGACCCCAAAAGTCATCATGGCAAAGACCTGTTGCAGATTCTGGAGATTTTTCCCAGGGATGAGCTTTTTCAGACGACTCAGGATGAGTTGTTTGACACCGCCATGTCGATCCTGCGAATTCAGGAACGAAAGCAGATTAAAGTGTTTATTCGCCAGGATCCGTACCGGCCATTCTGTTCTGCCCTGGTTTACGTACCAAGAGATATTTACAGCACTCAGTTCCGCCAGCGGGTGGAGAAGATTCTGTGCCACCGGCTGGAAGCGGAGGATAGCGAGTTTACCACTTACTTTTCCGAGTCGATTCTGGCCAGGGTACATTTTATTTTTAAACTGAAAAGGCATATTGATTACAACCTGGATATCATCACCCGGGAAGTTATCCAGGAGGCCTCCTCCTGGAATCAGGATCTCAGGGATGCCGTGCTTGAAACGTTTGGTGAAGTTAAGGGCAATAAACTGCTGTCCCGATTTTCAGAGGGTTTCAGCGCCGCTTATCAGGAGGCTTTCAAGCCCCAGTCAGCGGTTACGGATATTCGCCATTTTGCCTTGATGAATGCGGACCGGCCCCTGTCCATGGGCTTTTATCAGTCGCTGGATGATAAGCCGGGGCAGGTTCATCTGAAGCTGTATCATTATATTGAGCCACTGCCTTTAGCGGATCAGATTCCTATTATTGAAAATCTCGGACTGCGTGTATTGGGCGAGTACCCTTACGTCATTCACAGCAGCTCCGGTGAGAAAATCTGGATTCATGACTTTCAGCTCAGCTTTGATTCCAGTATATCTATTGACCTGCCAAAGGTAGGCCCGACGTTTCAGGAGGCTTTTGAAAAGATTTGGTTCGGTGAGGCTGAGAATGACCGTTTCAACCGGCTGGTGTTATCGGCGGGTTTAAGCTGGCGACAGGTTGCCATGCTTCGGGCTTATGCCCGTTACCTCAAGCAGATTCGAGTGGGTTTCAGTCAGTCCTATATTGCCGAAACATTGTGCAACAATATGGATATTGCCCGGTTGCTGGTGCAGCTGTTTGAAGTTCGGTTCAATCCACAGCTGGCGCTGTCTCAAACCCAGCGACTGGCCCGGCAGCAACAGATTCAGCAGGCGATTCTGGAGGCGCTGGATCAGGTGTCAGTATTAAGTGAAGACAAGCTGATCCGTTGTTACCAGAACGTGATCAAGGCGACTCAGAGAACCAATTTTTATCAGCAGGATGAGGCTGGTAATGACAAGTCCTACATCTCTCTGAAAATGGCCACAAGGGAAATACCGGATATCCCCAAACCCGTCCCGCTCTATGAAATTTTTCTCTACTCCCCCATTGTCGAAGGTGTCCATCTCCGGGGTGGAAAGGTGGCCCGTGGCGGGTTGCGGTGGTCTGACCGGGTTGAAGACTACAGAACTGAAGTTCTGGGTCTTGTTAAAGCGCAGCAGGTGAAGAATGCACTGATCGTTCCTGTGGGGGCGAAAGGTGGATTTGTGCCAAAACAGCTGCCTGTTGGTGGTAGCCGGGAAGCGATTCTGGAAGAAGCTATCCGGTGTTATAAGACCTTCATCAGAGGGCTGCTGGATATTACCGATAATCTGCTGGAAGGCGATGTTGTCCATCCCGAAAATGTTGTGATGTATGACGACAGTGACACCTATCTGGTGGTGGCTGCGGATAAAGGGACAGCCACTTTCTCAGATATTGCCAATGGCATTGCGGCAGATTACAACTTCTGGCTGGGGGATGCCTTTGCTTCCGGTGGCAGTGTTGGTTATGACCATAAAAAGATGGGGATTACTGCCAAAGGCGCCTGGGTTTCTGTGCAGAGGCACTTCCGGGAAAAAGGCATCCATGTGCAGAAAGATGTGATCTCCGTTATTGGTATTGGCGACATGGCGGGTGATGTATTCGGCAATGGCATGTTGTGTTCTGAAACCATTGCATTGGTAGGCGCTTTCAACCATCTGCATATTTTTGTGGACCCGAATCCGGACGTTTACCAGAGTTATGTGGAGCGAAACCGGCTGTTTGAACTGCCCCGTTCCAGCTGGACTGATTATGACAAGGCGTTAATTTCTGAGGGGGGAGGTATCTTTTCCCGACAGGCAAAATCCATTGCCATCAGCCCTGCCATGCAGCAGCGCTTTGGTATTACTGCCAACCATCTGCCACCCAATGAGCTAATCCGCAGTATGCTCCGGGCACCGGTTGACCTGCTATGGAATGGCGGCATTGGTACCTACATCAAATCCATGGATGAAACCCACAGTGATGTGGGTGATAAGGCCAATGATCCTCTCCGGATTAATGGCTGTGAAGTTCAGGCCAGTGTTATTGGCGAGGGTGGCAATCTTGGCGTCAGTCAACTTGGACGTATGGAATATGCGCTTAAGGGAGGCGGGCTGAATACCGACTTTATTGATAACTCCGGTGGTGTCGACTGCTCTGACCACGAGGTCAATATAAAAATTCTTCTGAATGATAGGGTGGCCAGTGGCGATATGACGGTGAAGCAGCGCAACCAGTTGCTGGAGAGTATGACCGATGAAGTGTCCATGCTGGTGTTGACCAATAACTACCGACAGACCCAGGCTATTTCCGTGCTTGAGTCCGAAGCGGCCGGCAGAATGGGCGAGTACCGTCGTTTTATGGAATATCTTGAGGGGCTGGGTAAACTGGACAGGACCATTGAGTTTTTGCCGGACAATGAAGCCCTGGCAGAACGGACGATGGCTGGCCAGGGATTGACCCGGCCTGAACTTTCACTTCTGGTTTCATACAGTAAAGCCAAGCTGAAGGAGTCTCTGTTGCTTTCTTCAATGATAAATGATGACTATCTTGCCCGGGCGCTGTATACCGCTTTCCCCCGGATTCTGATTGATCGTTTTCCTGAGGAGATTCAGAGACACCGGCTGCGCCGGGAGATTATTGCTACCCAGCTTGCCAATCAGTTGGTGGATATGGTGGGGGTAACCTTTATCCATCGGCTGCAGCTGATCACCGGTGCCTCCTCTGCAGAAATCGCCAGGGCATTCAGTGTCAGTCGGGATGTATTTGATATTTCCCGTTACTGGATGATGATTGAACAGCTGGACCATCAAATTTCCAGTGCCCTGCAATATAAAATGATGTCGTCGTTGATCAAACTGGTACGCCGTACCGTCCGGTGGTTTATCCGTCTGGAACGACAGGATTTGATCCCGGCAGAATGTGTTGCACACTATGGCCCCAAAGTTCAGTGTTTTTTAAAGTGTTTTGTGGAGTCCCTGGGTGAACAAGAGCAAACGGAGTTGCAACAGGCGGTTGCCGGGATGGTATCTGAAGGGGTTCCCGAAGAGTTGGCCCTGATGGTGGCAGGGCAACGGTATCTGCTCAGCGCTTTACCGGTGATCAGGACTGCTGATGAAGCGGGTGTTTCCCTTGAGGTGGCGGTAAGAACCTTCTTCACGGTGGGTGCCCGTCTGGAATTGAACTGGTACAGGGGTGCGCTTTCACAATTGGAGGTCACTAATCACTGGCAATCCCTGGCCCGTGACAGCGCCAGAGATGAGTTGAACTGGCAGCAGAGAACGTTATCGGTTGGCTTGATCGGCGTAGCTCAGGATGGCGTACCTATTGAACAGACTCTGGAGCAGTGGATCATGGAAAATCATGCCATGGTGTCCCGCTGGCAGAATATGCTGGCGGATATTCGCAGTGCTCCCCAGGCAGATCTTGCCATGTTCTCGGTGGCCAACCGGGAATTAATGGATCTGGCTCAGGTGAGTCTGCATGGTAAGCACTGATTTGATTTTAAGTGCAAGAGGAAAAAGGATACAAATCACCATATTGACATTATGGTTGGATTTATAGGTGTCCTTTATTTTCCCTGGGATAATGCAGTGGCCGAGAGTTTTTTTCATACACTGAAAACAGAACTCATTCATCATGAGGATTTTCAGACTCGTGAAGAGGTTCAACAGGCAATTTTCGAGCATATCGAAGTGTTTTATAACCGTCAGAGAAAGCACTCGAGCAATGGCTACCTGGCACCGTTCAAGTATGAACAAGAACTTGCCAGGTCAGCGTAAAAAAGTGTCCGGAAAAGTCTTGCCATATCAGAGTTTTTAAAAACCTGATCTACTAAACCGCTATTGTGCTTGCACAGTGGTGCTGGTTGAGTCTTTGCCAACCAGAAGCATACCCATTAGTTTTGTACTCAAAAGTCGGACCTTCCCAAAATATTATTCTTATGCCTCTCCCTGCTTGAGTTCCGAAATAATTAATACTGATCAATTTGTCAGTTATTATATCGAACCCCTGTTTCATTAACTCTGTAATCTTTGGCTGTCCTATTTCTTTATTTTTTACTATTCACGCTCACCATAATACGCACTGGTTTCATACTCTGTCGCCAATATCGAATAATTGCAGGTCGGCTCAGTTGATATTGAGGGTGTAAGACTCCTCTCTGCCTCTAGTGTTCAGTCCTGTTTTTTGGGCTGAGCTACCAGCTGTTTTTTTTGATAAAGTATTTTACTCACCCAAACTCTACTCAACTTACAAACAGCATTGCCTTAATAATAATGTCAATTTTCATGTTCAAAAAAAGGATAGTAAGTCAGGTTGTCTCTAAAGGTATCTCTAAACTGCAGGTTAAATCGACTCATTCCATGTCTATCAAAAACTGAATCTTTCCAGAACTCGGGTGTTTCGGAATAGACTTTACTAACTCCATGAAAGATCTGGCCGCCATTAAACAAAATGGCATCTCCAGAACTAATGCGGACATGTCTTTTCTCTGACTCTGGTTCTAACTTAGAGAACTCCCTGATTATATTACGATCAGCTCTTTTGCCTTCGCTTTCTTCATACTCGTTAATTCGCTGCGAAATTTTTTTAGAGGATTCTAAGGAAAAATAAAAAAAATCGGCATCAGCGCCAAGCGATAATGCTATTGTCCATCCATTAGCTCCATCCTGATGGGCACCAAAACCGCTACCGGGCTGATAAAGAATGCCGTAAAGAGAGTAGGGAGTGAATTGTTCCGGGATTTTACACAGAGATAGCTCATTTCCTAACTTTCGTTCTGCCTGTTCCCGGCAGCCAGTCTGGTGTATTTCGTCACCAAGCCTGAGTATGTCAGAAGGTCTTGCGGTTACAATGTTTTTCAGGCTCTCTGGCTGGCCTGGCCAGTTGTAAAAAAGTACGGGCTGAGCAAACTTATAATTCTGTTCAGAAATTGTCGAAATTAGCTGGCTATTGTTTTTCTGTTCCATGAGCAAGGTGCATGCATCAAGAAAGGCAATCTGGCCTTGCTCATCAAGGCAGTTTTTGTAGAGGAAAAAGCCATCAGATATAAGTTTTGGCTGACTATTTTTGCTAATCTTAATTTTAAAGGTACTCATGTAATATTCCCCATTAAGTATTTAAGCACGAGATTTAGTTAGTGGTTTTAGAATTGTTGCGACAATTAAGTTCAATCAGCATTCAGGCTGAACTCTCAGGTAGTTGGGAATCCGGTTCCATAATGAATTCCGTAATTGTTCAAAAAACACTGGTAAAAATGTAAAACAATAAGTCTTTTATCCTTGGCTTGCTTTAAATCAATAGACAGTTTTTCGAGAACTTAGTTCCCGTGGCAGGGCTTATGCGCCAGTTGACTATCATCTGAACAAGCTTAAAATTGTCCAGGAGCCTGTCGGACTTGGCGCATAAGTTAAAAACAGCCTGTTTTGTAAACTCTTTGTAAGCTATATGGGGATACAGACTACTGTATTCAAAGCTTTAGGGTTTTCGGACAGGCACTACCTAATGGATCGTTGCTATCGATCCATCAAATAAATCAGTTGGCAGCACAGGTTGCTAATACAGACTTTGCTTTATTGACCAAATCGTTCAGGTTCTGTCGGCTTGTTATTCAAAATCGTTTCAATGGCTGCCAGTATTTCGGGCGTGATTTTTTCAACAACGTCTACGGCTTTTAAGTTATCTTCCAACTGAGATAGGCGAGACGCCCCTAAAATAACCGTACTAACGTTCGGGTTGTTCAGGCACCACGCCAACGCCAAATGCGTTACACTCATGCCATGGTCTTCGGCCAGTTTGGTCAGTGTCCGAATCTTCTCCAATTTTATTTTGCCATCTTCGCTGGTCCACATGCCTTTCAGCCATTCGTAGCCCGGTAGGGCCAGACGGCTGTCGCCTGGAATGCCGTCGTTGTATTTTCCGGTAAGCATGCCACTGGCCAGTGGTGACCAAATGGTGGTGCCCATACCATAGTTTTCATAAAGCGGGCGATACTCGGCTTCCACGCGATCGCGATGCAACATGTTGTATTGCGGTTGTTCCATGGTTGGCGGCGTCAGGTTATGCGCAAGAGCAACGGCATGGGCTTCGGTGATCTGTTGTGCTGACCATTCGCTGGTGCCCCAGTATAGAATTTTCCCTTGTTGAATCAGGTTGTGCATCGCGCGTACGGTTTCGACGATGGGCGTGTCGATGTCCGGGCGGTGGCAGTAGTATAAATCCAGGTAATCCACTTTTAAACGAACCAAAGCGGCGTCGCAGGCGTTTCGAATATGTTTTGCACTGAGTCCCAGTTGTGTGGGTTTGTTGCCTCCCCAAAAGACTTTTGATGAGACAGCAAACGTATCGCGAGGCAGTCCTAAACCGTCGATGGCTTCGCCCATGATTTTTTCTGATTCACCGGCTTCGTAGCCTTCCGCATTATCGAAAAAATTCACGCCTGCATCGTAGGCCGATTGTAACAGGGTTTTTGCGTCACGCACGTCCACCTGTTTGCCAAAAGTGATCCAAGATCCGAAAGACAGTGCTGAGAGTTTGAGTCCTGAGTTTCCAAGTCGCCGATATTCCATAATGTGTCCTCAATTGTTTTATTTATAAGGGTGCCGCGAATGTGGCGGCGAACGTTTGAATGATAAAAAATCATTTAGTGCGTTGTGCGTGTCGGCAATTGCGATACCCTGACGTTGTGTTCAATTCGTATCGGGAACTGGCACTCGTAATCTTTGAAGTCTAACAGCCAGCGTAACGAAACCTCCGCCAACGACAAGGTATAGGTTGCTTTCATTTGTTTTGCAAGTTCGATGCTGAGTTCATAATAATAATAAATTAATAAATAGGATAATAATAAATAGGACACCCTAAAACTTGACTCAATAAACAACTGAACTATTTTTTCCTGTGACCATTTAATCCAGACAGGAGAAGCCATGACCAGTCTCCGGAGAAATCTTATCGACACGGCGAGTACCCGCTCTCAGGGTAGACATTAAGGAATTATTCGTTGGCCTGCTTATGTTTCGACGTAGGTCGGTTCGCTTGCGAGCCGACACCCGAACCAACCGCCATGCAACACTCGACGCCGTATTTGTCGATGGTAAAGACCGTCGGCTCCCCTGAATGGGGAACCGACCTACGGCTGACAGACCTGCTCCTCGTGGGAGAGTAACCAAGTCTTTATCGTCTGCCGATTTAAGCTGCCTAATGTCTACCCTAAGAGTACCCGCTACTAAGGGATTGTCCTGATATAAGATCCACATTTTGCTGAACCTTGTAAAAGGCTGTTGCTCGCTACCCGCTACCCGCTACCCGCTACCCACAAAAGCACAAGCGGCTCTGGCTTTTTCGGGCAGCGGGCGGCGGGTAGCGTTCGTTGAAATGTCGAAGTTATTAAAGGACAGTTCCTAAGTAGATGAAAGTTTGCTCTTATATAAACCGACTGATCGTATGGTTAGTATTATTTGATGAACCGATCATCACCTGTTATACCAAGGTGTAGAAGCATGGCCGGTATTCCTTAAAAAGTGGGTAGTTATTTGCATTTGACTATTTCCTGCCAGAAAATTATCAGGGATGCCATTGGCTGCTGATGCCTTGATTAAAAAGACTTGGAACTAATTCCTGATCGAGTGGTCGAACTATGCGATGGCAAACTTCACTGTCATTCTGTACGGAGTGTCACAAGAGCCGCTTCTGGCTGGCAGGCTTCAAATAATAGGGCCTCTGTTAAGGACTTGTTCCGGACTTCGACATTTCCGAGTCTCAAAACCCCGTTCGTCCTGAGTGCTGAGCTTGTCGAAGCATTGAAGGGCGTAAACTCCGGGCCATGATAGATCGTGCCAGGCACCCTTCGACTCCGCTCAGGGTGAACGGAGATTGATTTCAAAATGTGGAAATTATTTCAGGACATTTCCTTGGGATGATCACCTGATGCTTGCGGTAGGACGAGATTCTTTACTCGTTTGCTGTTTTTTTTGTCTACCCTTTACCGTTTGACCATAATTTGAAGAAAAAGCATGCCAACCTTGCCAGCAGCTGGTGCTGTGGTTAAATCAGGAGTCTGTGAACAATATGGTTTACAGCCAGTGCCCAAAAGTCAGCAGGTGGGAGGGGGCTGGCCGTTATTCAATATCTACAGCAACCTGTTTATTAATCCCGGAACACTGATCACTTCGGGGATGATGGTTCTTTCTGGCCTGTCGTTTCAGGCCACCGTCAGCATTCAGGTGGTATCAGTACTCGTTGGTATGATCCCTTTTTTATTACTATCCCGGGCCGGTGTTCGTTATGGGATACCGGGGCAGGTACTTTGCCGGGCGGTGTTTGGTATTCGGGGGGCTCGCTGGATCACGTCGATTTTAAGGTTGCTGTGTTCCATCTACTGGTTTGCTTTTCAGACGGCAGCGGGGGCGCTGGCCATTGAAACCATATTGCGTAACTGCTTTCAATGGCACTTTCCTCTCTGGGGTATTTCCCTGGTGTTTGCTGTTTTCCAGGGAGCGGTTGCTATTGCCGGCTATGTCCACCTGAAATGGCTTTCCGTGTTTTCATTTCCGGTAAAACTGGCGATTTTTATTTTGCTGGCGCTGTTTCTATTTCATGCCGGTGGTGAGGGTGCGACCCCCTCAGCCATTCTTTATGTGGAGGAATTGCACTGGTCCTGGGCACTGGCTGCTTTATGGTTTAACACGATCGTATCAACTTGTTTTACCTGTGTGACTGATGCCTCTGATTTTACCCGTTATACCCGTTCACAGCGCTCGCTATTGATCGGTACTCTGTCAGGTTCCTTTGCTGGCACACTGATAGCCGCCTCATTTGGCGCTTATGCCGTGATTGCTGGTGGGGCAGAGGTTATTAACCCCTTCGAAACCATTACCCGGTTACAGCCGAACAGTCTTGTTATTGCGCTGATGGTACTGGTTATCTTTCTGGATAACTGGACGATCAATGTGATTAACCTTTATACCGGTGGCCTCTCTCTTTGTAATGCTTTCGATAAGCTGGGACGATTCCGGGCGACGGTTATTGTGACGGTGATTGCTGCTTTGCTTTCCTGTTTTCCAGAGATTATCAGTGATTATGTCAGACATATGGGCACTATTGGGACACTGTTTGCGCCGGTAACCGGTATTTTGCTGGTCTGGTATTTTTATGATTTCAAAATGGTTGACTTACCATCACTGTATACTGATGAAGGAAAATACTGGTATGTCCGCGGTTTTAATCTGTTTGCCTGTCTTTTGATTCCGCTGATGTTTTTTATCGGGCAATATTTACCAGATAGCGTAATGCCCACTGTGATTTTGATGATTATCACCTCATTTACTTATTATTTGATGATGTTATTGCGGAGCAGGTTGGCCTCTTTTGATGTGATTAGAATTTCCCAAAGATGACCATCGGTATCAGGCCTCAATCTACGCATTACTAAGGAAACCGAAACCACTGAATTGGTTAAAAAAGCATAGCTGTACCTCTGGGAGCGTATCTATTCATACCAGATTAATCTCTGTTCTCCTGAGCTAAACCTTTAGTGATTCTGTACAGGGTGACCACTGAAATATTCCCGCGCACTTTAAAGTTTGCCTATTTTAATCAGGCTTTTTTATAGTCGGCACTGTGATACTATTCCTGCGTAATCTCCCATTAACCAGTCGTCTATTTATCGTTGAGAGATCTTGGGATTACCTGATCTACCGTGGTGGAAGCAAGCTGGTTTTTGGTGATAACGGATAAAAACACCAACGAATTACAGCAGGTAAATCATGAGTCAAGCCCAATCATTTTTTCAACGGCTGGCTGGCACCAGTCTGGTGTTAAGGATTATCGTCAGCATTTTTCTGGGGGCTGGTCTGGCGGTTATTTCACCGGATACGGCTATTTCAATTTCCTTTTTGGGCTCTCTGTTTGTCGGGGCGCTGAAGGCGGTTGCACCAGTTCTGGTTTTTGTCCTGGTGGCCTCTTCTATTGCCAACCAGAAACAGGGCCAGCATACCAATATGCGGCCCATTGTTTTTCTTTACCTTTTCGGAACGCTGGCAGCGTCTTTTGTTGCTGTCTCCATAAGCTTTCTCTTTCCCGTCAAGCTAACGCTGGTTACTAACAGTGGCGGTGTAATGCCCCCTGAAGGGGTTATGGAGGTTCTTAACACCCTGCTGTTCCAAATTGTTCAAAATCCGGTTGAGGCGCTGTTAACGGGCAACTTTATCGGTATTCTTGCCTGGGCTATTGGTCTGGGTCTGGCTCTGCGCCGTGGCAGCGAGTCAACCCGTGTGATGGTTCATGACCTTTCAATGGCGATTTCTTCTATTGTTCACTTTGTCATTCAATGGGCACCGGTGGGTATTTTTGGACTGGTTGCCAGCACCATTGCACAGACTGGTTTTGAAGTTTTATTGGGCTATACCAAATTACTGGCTGTTCTGGTCAGTAGTATGCTGATTATTGCCTTTGTGGTTAACCCGGTGATTGTTTATCTGAAGATTCGTCAGAATCCTTTCCCGCTGGTTTTTCGTTGTATCCGGGAGAGCGGCGTGACCGCCTTCTTTACCCGCAGTTCAGCAGCTAATATTCCGGTGAACATGGAGTTGTGCAAAAGTCTGGATCTCCATGAAGACACTTACTCCGTATCGATTCCACTGGGTGCCACCATTAATATGGCGGGTGCGGCTATCACTATTACTGTTATGACGCTGGCTGCAGTACATACCCTGGGTGTTCAGGTGGACTTGCCCACGGCCCTGATTCTGAGTGTGGTTGCTGCTGTTTCGGCCTGTGGTGCTTCTGGTGTTGCCGGTGGTTCGTTGTTGCTGATTCCCCTGGCCTGTAGTTTGTTTGGTATTTCCAGTGATATTGCCATGCAGGTAGTTGCGGTCGGCTTTATTATCGGGGTGATTCAGGATTCGCTGGAAACGGCGCTGAACAGTTCGACTGATGTAGTGTTTACTGCTGCTGCCTGTATTGCTGCTGATCGAAAAGATGACGCTCAAACTGATAATTCTTCAGTTAGTGTTTAAGGGAAGCTGCAACTAGATATACCATCGTCATGCCCGCTACACACCGCATCTACGCTACACACCGTCATCCCCGCGCAGGCGGGGATCCACTGTTCGAGGTAGACTCCCACTCTCGAGATGGATTCCCGCCTTCGCGGGAAAAACGAAGGGGTAGAAATCGGCATTTTCAACCTTTAGCAACAGCCTCCTTACAGGATAAAACCTATATGCCGATACGGGCTATGAACCCCCTACTTTTTTCAGCCAAGCTGCTTTACCCGGGACTGTTCATGGCCAGAGAACCTGAAGACAATAAAAATTCCGATGACGATGACAGTGGCAATGTTATCGATATGTTCACCCGCAAGCCTCTGGATGAGGCTAATCAACACCAGATTATCCGTATTGCGCCCGAGCTGGATGGCATGGAGATGCTTTACAGTAACGATGCCAACCCGGGCAAACTGTTCAGTATGAAAATCCTGTGCTGGGCTCTGATGAAAGATGGAACCATTGATGCCCTGATTCCCTGGTTGAATAAAGTGGTTCCGGCAAGGGAGCTCGATGACCCACTCAATGGCCACTGGGAGGGTTATTTCGATAAGGTACACGATCACGCTTTTTTTGATGCTCCGGAGCACAGGGCCGCAGAACTGGAAAATGCCGTAAACTATTACCCGCCAATAGATACGGATGAAGAGATTATCGTTCAGGAAATACCGGACACCATCGGCACCCACGCTATTCTCACGGAGGATCAATTCAAAACACTGGTTCTGGTTCATGTTACCAGCTGGCGTCTTTATAATGATGGCCGGATGATGGCCATGGTAGCTGATGACAAAAAAGTGGAAAACACCCCTGTATTACCTGGAGATGAGTGTCTGTTTGCTGCCCAGGAACATAAGGACTTCCATTACTTTTTCCATTATGTCATTGCCAATAAAATCAAACATGGCGACCCGGAAGCCCTGGCGGCTTTTACGCATCTTGTGGAAGGGTAACGCTTTTGATAACGCTGAACTAACTGGATTCAAATTAGCTTAAGAAAGTTTTCTGCCGTCAGTGAAGAAACTTCTTTTTACTAAACAATCAAATAACCATCAAAATTAAGACTGGAAGCAGAACACTTCCAGTCTTACGCAACTTTACTTCCAGCCAGCGACAGAACTGCCTTCAAACAGCTCAGCTGCCTTCGCTTCTACGGCATCACTCTGATAAGACTTGACCAGGGCCAACACCCGGGGATCTTCCTTATTATCTTCACGGGTAACAATGATGTTGACGTAAGGTGAATCCTTATCTTCCACCAGCAGCGCATCACGGGTTGGAATATAACCGGCAGGCACGGCGTAGGTATTGTTAATAAAGGCTATGTCTACATCATCCAGCGCACGCGGCAGCTGAGCCGCATCCAGTTCAATAAACTTGAAGTTACGTGGATTCTCAGCAATATCAGCCGGCGTCGCTTCCAGATCATTCACATCCTTCAGCTTAATAAAACCACGCTGATCAAGCAGAATCAGGGTACGTCCTTCATTGCTTGGGTCATTTGGAATAGCGATTTTAGCGCCGTCTTTCAGCTCACTGATGTCTTTCAGCTTTTTGGAGTAGGCTGCAATTGGATAAACAAAAGTATTGCCAACAGCCACCAGCTTAAAGCCACGGTCTTTCACCATACTGTCCAGATAAGGGCGATGCTGGAAGGCATTAGCATCAATACTGCCATCGGATAAAGCCACATTGGGAGAAACATAGTCAGAGAACTCAATCAGCTCCACTTCCACATTGTGATCTTTCCTGACAATGTCCACGGCGACTTTCATCACATCCGCTTCAGGCCCGGCCATTACACCGACTTTCAGCGGACCACTCTGATCGTCAGATGATCCACAACCCACCATCAGGGCTGCTGAGGCCAACAGGGCAGAACTCGCCAGTATTTTTACTGTTTTTATAATATTAAAAGTCATTTATTACTCCCGGACTTTATTAAAGTTCTGTTAACACCGAGTGTGTCATCAGATTCCTATCTATCTATTATTACACCCTTCCGACGATCCCCGTGGGAATGCGTACGTAACCTGGCGGACACCACAAGGCTCTCTGATAGTCCGCAATCGCATTCCCACGCAAAGCATGGGAGCGAGGTGTTCTTGCGCTTTCCGACCGCTCGATTGTGTCGGAACGAGTGATTAGTTTTTTAATGGCTACGATCATAATGCTGTTGCAACCGGTCACCAATCATCTGCAACAACTGAACCAGCACAACCAAAACGACCACAGTAACCAGCATGATGACGCCATCAAACCGCTGATACCCATAACGAATCCCCAAATCCCCGAGGCCACCACCACCAATGGCACCCGCCATGGCAGAATAACTGACCAGAGTAACCAGAGTAATCGTCATACCGTTAATCACGCCGGGTCTGGCTTCAGGTAACAATACCCGGGTGACGATCTGTAGAGGGCTGGCACCCATGGACTGGGCGGCTTCCACCAACCCCAAAGGCACTTCATTCAATGCACCTTCAGCAATTCGGGCAACAAAAGGAATCGCCGCCACCGTTAAAGGTACAATCGCTGCTGTTGTGCCAATGGATGTACCGGTCAACAATCGCGTCAGTGGAATAATAGCCACCATCAAAATAATAAAAGGAATTGAGCGGCCAGCATTCACAATACCGCCCAGAGTCATGTTGGCAACACGATTCTCGAGAATACGTCCTGCGCGGGTAACATAGAGCAGAACCCCCAGCGGAATTCCCAGCAGAAAACTGATACTGCCGGAAAACGCCACCATGTACAGGGTTTCCCCCAGTGCTTTAAACAACAGTGACCATGCATCAGCTGACATAACCAACCACCTCGACCTGGACCGTCTCTTCTAAAGAGCCTTTCAGAAACTGCAGAGACTGTTCAATACCTTCAGACTCTCCCATAATCTCTACCATCAAAAAGCCCATGACTTTTTCATTCACCGTTTCAATATCCGCCTGCAGGATATTGAAATCCGTATTGAACTGCCTGGCCGCCCTGGTAATCAGCGGTTGCACAACACCCTGTCCAACAAAGGTAATGCGAACAACAGGCCTGGCACCTTCAGAAGGTTCTGACTGAAAGCTGGCTTCAATTTCTGATACCGGCTTCTCATGAATGGCGCTGCGCACAAACTCTTTTGCCAGTTCCGTTTGGGGATTAAGAAAGAACTGCTCTACTTCATTTTCTTCAATAATTTTCCCAAAGCTCATAATGGCCACACGATCACAGATGGTTTTCACCACTTCCATTTCATGGGTGATTATCAAAACAGTAATCTTCAACTGACGATTAATGTCTTTCAGCAGGGAAAGGATGGATCGTGTGGTTTTCGGGTCCAGGGCTGAAGTGGCTTCATCACACAGGAGCACTTTGGGTTTACTGGCCAGAGCCCTGGCGATCGCTACCCGTTGTTTCTGTCCACCGGACAGCTGTGCAGGATAACTGTTTCTTTTGGTATCCAGTCCGGTCAATTCCAGCAATGGTAAAACCGCCTGCTCAATCTCCACTTTACTGGCGCCCGCCAGCTCCAGAGGCAGTGCAACATTATCGTAAACCGTTCGACTGGAAAGCAGATTGAAGTGCTGAAAAATCATACCCATGTTGTGCCGGGCCTGACGCAATGCTTTCTCAGAGAGCAGCGTCAGATCCTGACCATCGACCAGAACCTGACCGGAGGTCGGTTTTTCCAGCAAATTGACACAGCGAATCAGTGTACTCTTGCCAGCACCACTGGAACCAATCACGCCATAAATAGTGCCTTCAGGCACTGTGAGACTCACCCCGTCAATGGCCTTGACCTCTGTACCGCCAGCAGCAAACACCTTGGTCAGATTTTTCAATTCAATCATTACAGCTCCTGCCTGTAACCGCGCTGGATGATCTGCGGCCATGTCTTTTCACAACACCTGTTACAACACTTATCTATTACAGATAGAGTATTTGTCAGATAGTTCCAGTTCAGGATGCATAAAAAAACCACCCTGAGCTAACAGAGTGGTTTCACAAGAAATTCATTATGGAAACCCTTCTTTTAGCGGAATTTATAATGCGCCCGCAAGCTAAGGTCAAATCAGCGCATGGCCGAAAAACTATCTAAATTAAGAGGGGCTGTCAACTTTAAAAGCCGTTGCCCGCTATCCGTTGTCCGTTGTCCGTAAAAGCGCAAGCGGATCGGGCTTTTTCAGGCAACGGGCAACGGGCAACGGGCAACGGGCAACGGGCAACGGGCAACGTTCGTTGATTGGGGAAGTTAAGTTAAGTCAGGTCAAATCCTAAACAAAGGTATTACCCATGTTACCCAACGTATTATTTGGCCTCGCTCTTATCGTGAGCAGCCTGTTTATCCAGCCCCTTTCTGCCACCTTTCAAGATTCGACGGATGATCCTGCCGGTCAGTCCGAAATAAATACCGGCAACAACCGCTGCCACACCCCGGGTCTGGCGGAGCATTATGTTCTGGCCCTGAGCTGGCAGCCGGCTTTTTGTGAACAGCACCGGGATAAGCCGGAATGCCGGGTCACCGACCCTGATGCCTGGCAGACCACCCATTTCACCCTCCATGGCCTGTGGCCCAACCAGCCCGACTGCGGCACCCGTTATAGCTTCTGCGGCAGCGTTAAACAGTCCCAACATGACTTTTGCAAGTATCCCCCAGTGCCTTTCAGGGATGCGGGCACCCTCAGCAAACTCGGCCAATACATGCCCGCTGCAGCCTATGGCAGCTGTCTGCAGCGCCATGAGTGGTTCAAGCACGGTACCTGCCAGACCACCCGGAATGCCGATGAGTACTTCAATACCGCCATGAGACTACAGCAGGATTTCAATAACCGCATCGCCCCTTTTATGGCTCAGAACATCGCTAAAACCATGACAACAGAAAGCTTTTTCGCGCTTGTGGATCAGGCTTTCGGCTCCGATGCCCATCGGCGTCTGAAAATAAGCTGCTCAAGTGGTAACCTGGTGAGCGTTTATATTAATCTGCCCACCAGGCTCGACCAGAATGATATGGGATCCCTGATCCAACAGGCAGATCCGGACTTTTACAATGGTTGTGGAGCGCGTTTCCGGGTTGATGCCATCGGTCAATAGATCGCTGAAATAACGGCCGTCAAACCTGAAATGCTGCACAGCACCAGCATAATCTGGCGAACTCTCTCCTTTTCTATTTTCTCCGCCACCTTGCTGGCAGCCCAATGCCCCGCCAACACAGCAGGAAAAAGAAATACCCCGTAACCTAACTGTTCTTTCGTCAAGAGGTCATTAATCCCCAGCAAAACCAGCGAGATAAAACTACCGACGACAAAAAATACAGCAAGATTGGCCCTGATCCGGTTACCGCTTTCATTCTGCAACACCAGAGCCATGGGTGGTCCACCAATGGATGCCGCCGTTCCCATCATCCCGGAACATAAACCCGCGCTAAACAACGTGAACGGTGTGGTTTTCAGCTTATAGGGACAAAGACTCCCCACAACGGCCAGAAGAACAGATCCGCCAAGCACCAGACTGAGGTGTTGAGTGCTGACCAGCATCAAAACCATCACGCCCAGCATGGAGCCGGGCAAACGACCTAACAGGGCATAGCCAAGTATTGAGAAATCAACTTCACTGGCGTAACGCCTTGCTGAAAGCGCTCCGATCATCATACCGGAGAAAATCAATGGCCCGGGCACCAGTCCCGGATCAATTCGATAAAGAAAAGGCGCAGCAACTACTGCCATACCAAAGCCGATGGTTCCCTGGACGACAGCACCCAGACCAACAACCCCCATCGCAGCAAGCAACTGCAGAAGTGACAATTCCATGAAAGTACATCCAGCAAAAACTTCAGAAATCACTCGAGTCTCTGCTATATTATTTTTTAGAATAAAAAAAGAAGAGGAAATTATATAGAGATCATGTCAGTCGATACATACGTACTGATTATTTTTTTGTTTACCAACCGGTAATGACTGGACAAAAGACATTTGTCTTATTTAATAAGGGGTGAAGGAATACATTTAAACGGTCATGGCTTTCACTCTCAAACATTTGCCATGCAATAAAAAACAGGTGTCGTCAGGATTTTTTCGCAGCTTTCAGGCTGTCAGTTACTCAAGCGATCAATCCCCTGGTTCCATCCAATTATGTCCCAACACCCATAACCAGTACGGGCAGGTAACTCTATGGATCTCTTCTTCAAAGATTTTATTATGCTCTGGGCAACTATTGACCCGGTGGGAACACTGGCACTGTTTACCGGACTGACCGCCCGATTAACCAAATCACAAAAGCGCCGAATTGCCCTTAAGGCCACTGGTTACTCATTTGTGATCCTGTTATCTGCCCTGGTTCTTGGCCAGATTATTTTAAAGGCCATGAATATCCAATTGATCTCCCTGCAACTGGCTGGCGGTATCATCCTTTTCCTGTTTGGTTTGCAAATGATCTTTACTGATCCTGAAGAAGGAACGGGTTCAAGAGAGCCCGGCCACCAGCTGGCCGTTTTTCCCCTGGCCGTACCTTCCATTGCCAGCCCGGGTGCCATCATGGCCGTTATTGTTCTGACGGATAATCACGTAAAGACTTTTTCCCAACAGGCCATGACGGCTGGCGCCATGACACTGGTACTGCTGGTCACCTGTGGCCTGATGCTTTTCGCAGACCGCATCTTCCGTGTGATAGGCCATAATGGTTCAGCCATTATTATCCGGGTGATGGGTATGATTCTGGCTGCACTTTCAGTAGAACTGGTGATGACCGCACTGGGGATTCAACGCTGGATGGGTTAATTACTCTTTAAGGCTGCTACCCGCCATCCGTTTCCCGTTACCCGCAAAAACACAAGCAGTCCCGGCTTTTGCGGGTAACGGGTAACGGTCTTATTTCTGCTTCAAGCGTTTTTCAATTTCAGCTTTCAGATCAATAGCCGGGTCATGGGTGTGCAGTCTCTGACCATTCACAAAAAAGGTTGGCGTACCGGTTACACCAAGATCCTGAGCCAGCTGATGGGAATCCAGAACAAACTGTGCTGAATCATCAGAGGTCACACAGGCGGCAAATGCCTTTTGATCAAGCTTCAGCGTTTTGGCCAGATCACCCGAAGTCGTCATGGTAACCGGCTTTTCATACGCCAGATTAAAGAACTCCCGGAATTTATCCTGTTTGCCTGCACAGTAAGCGCCACGAGCGGTAGCCGTACTACTGCCAGGAACACCTCTCTCTGTGACCAGATAATCCACATAGTACAGTTTGATTTTGTCTTTATACTGCTTCATCAACTTGTCGATATCTGGTTTGGCCGTCCGGCAGTAACCACAGTTGTAATCGGCAAATTCAACAACGGTAATGGATGCATCGCTGGCACCTTTCCATGGGTACGGGGACAGATCCATGGCAAGGCTCGGCGCTTCCGGCTGAGGCAGTTTACTCTCGAAACCGGACTCCTTTTTCACCCTGGCGATCAGGGTTTGAATAACCTCCTGACGCTTACGATTTTCCAGTTCCTCGCGAAGCTGGGGTTCTACCTGACCAAATGGCATGTCAATCTGATCTTTATACTGTTCGTACAGCGCTTTTACTTCTTTCTGAGTGGCAGGCTCGTAGTTGAACAAAGAGGCTCTCATCTCCTGGATAGAACGGCCTGATTCGTTCGCTTTGTTCTCGATATACATCGCCACTACGGCCTGTTCCAGAACACGATTCAGACTGTCCCGTGCTTCTACCTCGGCGTCATAGTAAGCCTGTTGCAGGAATGGCTGCATATCTTTCAGTTGATATCCCTTTCCTTCATAAGAAAAGAGAACATCATTGCCAGCAGCCACTGCACTGGCAGAGGTAGCAATACTGCCAGTGCCAGCAATAGAGAGCAGTAAAACTGACAGGCTTTTATTTAACGTGAGTTTCAACATTTCATTCAACTCTGTAGTGATGGTCGAGCCTAAAATAAGCCAGCCATTCTATCAGTAAGATAAACGACAGGAAAAACTCAAATCATCAGTTTACGAATACCTTTCAGTCTCCACCCATCATGGATTTATAGTGCTTTCTGCACACAGAGAGATAGCTGTCATTACCACCGATCTGCACCTGACTGCCGCTCTTAACGGGATTACCTTCTCCGTCAAGGCGCAGCTGCATATTGGCTTTTTTCTCACAGCGTTTACAGATGCTCTTCAACTCGGTCATTTCATCGGCAATACTAAGCAGTACTTCGCTACCCGCAAATGCCTTACCAAAGGCATCCGTCCGCAAACCAAAACAAAGCACCGGGATGCCCAGAACATCCACCACATCAGACAATTGCCATACCTGATCTGCCGTCAGAAACTGTGCTTCGTCTACCATTACACAGGCAATATACTCTTCACTGTGCTCCCTGCTGATCTGCTCAATTAAGTCATCCTGCTGGGAAATAGCCACCGCTTCACTTTGCAAACCGATTCTTGAGGTGATTTGTCCCACGCCAAAGCGATTATCAATCATCGGAGCCAGCAACAGCACCCTTTTACCGGCGCTCTGATAATTATGGGCAGATTGCAGAAGGTAAGTACTCTTGCCTGAGTCCATGGAAGAATAATAAAAATATAGGGAGGCCATTACACGTTAATCCTGGAGTTGATGGCTTAATTATTCCGTCATTGTCGCTTTAACTCTACCGGAATTACCGTACAGCCTATTGTGAAAATGCTTATCGTGGGATTTTACCAGCTATATCACCGGTTGGATTTTTGCTAGCCTTCTCCGTTCCACACCTTCCACACAATAAGCGCCTCACTGAATGAAACTGACGCCACACCAACAAGCCGTTGCCAACCATGATCAGGATCATGCCCTGTGCATTGCTGTCGCCGGTTCCGGAAAAACCTCCACCCTGGCACAGCTGGTGAGCAATCTGCTGCACAAAGGCGCAGATCCACGGCGGGTGATGGTGATGATGTTCAACAAAGCGGCACAACTCGATTTCTCAAAAAAACTTCGCACTCTGGCCGCTAATCAGTTTACAAATCTGACACAGGAGCAATTACAACTACCGGAGATACGTACCTATCATGCAACCGGGCTGAAGCTGCTCAGAACCCTGGAAAGCTGGCGCGTTCGTGAACCTTATAACAAACAGCCACTGTCTGAAAAAGTGGTTGAGTTACAGGTCAGAACCCTGATTCTGAAGCTGGCTCCGGAACCCATTAAAGATCGTATTCGCTCCGATGCCGCACGCCTGATTGAAGCCGCCGTCAGTTTTATAGACTCAGTAAAAGCCCATTTAACCAGCCCGGAACAGTGGTTTGAGCAAACCAGCTATACCGACGACTATCGTTTCTTTATTCAGCTTTTCCACCACTTTGAACAATGGCGTCATCAGCAGCGATCCATCACCTTTACCGATATGTTGTACGACCCGGTAAAACTGATTCTGGCCAACCCGGAGCTGATTCCCAACGTCGAAAACAAAATGGATTTCATCATTGTGGATGAGTACCAGGACACCTCGACCCTTCAGCACCGGTTCACCCAACTGATCGCCGGACAGCGGGCCCGAATGGTAGCGGTGGGCGACCCGGACCAGACCATCTACGAGTTTGCCGGTGCCAATATCGATAATATTCTCAGCCACTTTCAGCAGGATTATGCCGATACCGGTGAGGTGACAGAACTCACCATGCCCCACACCTTTCGCTACGGTCACAGTATTGCCCTGGCTGCCAGCCATCTGATCAGTCAGAATCGCGCCCGGAAAAATGTACTCTGCATCGCCCACCCTGAAAATCCTCCGTCACTGATCCGCATCAGTCAGTCCGAATCAGACGACAGTCGTTTTGTGGTTGAAACACTGATGGAGTATCTGGCATCCGGCACACCGCCGGAAGCCATTGCCATTCTGGTGAGAGTCTGGGCCCAGGCCGTACCCATTGAATTAAACCTGCTGGAAATGGGGATTCCCTACACCAGCGATGGTCCATCCCTGTTCCAGAGACCGGAAATTGAAGCGCTGATCGATGCCATGACACTGGCCAGTGGCCGGTTTGCCGAACTGGAGCCTGATGTTCGTTACCACAAGCTGGTCAGACTGCTGACCCTGCCACACATCGGCATCAAGCAACATCACATTGACTGGCTATGCCAGCAATTGAAACTGAATCATGATCAGTTTGGTAAGGCCATGAAAAAACTGACGCCTCAATTAAAGGACATCAGTGATTTCCAGGCCAACAAACTGAACGACAGGGCAGAGCTATTTATCCGGCTGGAACAAACCGGTCACCAGCAAAAAGCCCACAAACTGATCGCTACTTACATTCAGCAATCGGGAATCTACGACAGTCTCCGTTCCATGAGCCTCAATGAGCAGCGCACCGAAGAGCAGATTCTGGCCATCAAAGGGTTTCATCGTTTTCTGAAACAGCTCAATGAAGACACCGTCAACTGCTGTTGGCATATTGATACCCTGATCGAGAAGCAGAAAAAACAGAAAAGCCAGCGCCAGAGAACGCATCAAGGTGTCACACTCAGCTCATGTCACCGCGCCAAGGGACTGGAGTGGCCGGTGGTCTTACTGCCCGGTCTGACCCGACAATACTGGCCCTTTCTGCGGGAAGACGAGCTGGCTGCTCTTTCTGTTCAAAAGAGCAGCAATGCCATTGAATCGGAGCGCCGTCTGCTCTATGTAGCGATGACACGGGCAAAACAACAGTTGCATCTATTTACTGCACAGGGCGATCTGGCTGGAGGTTCCACAGGAAACCGGTCTTTTGCCCCAGCCAGTCAATCGTTGACTGCCGGCACAAACCGTCAGGACAGTATCAGCCCCTTTATACTGGACATGAACCTGCCTCATGTTCTTTCCCTCGGCAACCTGTTGCACGAAGAGTCTGATGAGGCGTTGGTAGAAGTGATCCATAAAACTGGCCTGACACCCATATCGAAACGTTATGTTGCTTCAGCAAAACCCTCACTGACCAGACAGCTCGAAACAGTGTCTATGATTCCCACGCCCCGCAGTAAAAATGCGCCAGCTGCATCAGGCCCAACACCGGGAACGTCCAGAGATGGTCCCTGGCAACTCAGAGCTATTATTGATCATGCCATCTTTGGCCGGGGTGAAGTGATCGAAGTGAATGACAGCAATTTTTCCATTCGTTTTGACAGCCGACAGCACGGTGTCAAACGTTTTGCCAAGATTGAGGAGGTTCGTCATCTATTCAGAGTTATGCCAGCCTGAGTCAATAACCGGATTAATACAGGTACTACCATCCCTGACTATCCATGATCCAGATTATCGTTATTGATCAGGCTATTCAGAATTTCATTATCGCTACTGCCAAGGGTGAACAAATCCGCATCCTTAAAGGTAACCCGCTGGGTTATATCACCATCAGCCTCGGGACGAATTTCCATGATGGTGTCATCACCGCTGGCAACAAAATGGAAATACTGATCCAGACTGTTGGCAGAATCCACAAGAAGATCATCCAGTTTCAACTGGTCTCCTTCACTGGTGTTGAAATCCGTGATAGTCAGTTCTGCCGGATCCGCAGCATCACCGATAATATTGAATTCAAAAGTATCCGCTCCCTGGCCACCGGTGACCGTCACATCATCGTGGTCAATGGTAAAGATTTCGTTATCCGCATCCCCTATCAATGTTTCCGCTTCTGCTGCTGAACCCACTACGGGTTGAACATTAATAGTAAATTGACCACCTTCAAATTCAAATGTTGCACGATGCGTTTCTGTGAAGTCGAACGCTGTGCCGGGGGCCACACCGCCAAACCAGCGAAAATCAAAGTTAGTCTCGCCAGCATACTGCGCATCTACCATCACCCTACCGTTGTTGAGGTCCCCGTACACCAAAGATGTTGGAGGGTTTACGGGGATGTCATTCAAGTACATGCTCCCATTTTCCATGGATGTTAGTACTTGTAATTGTTGAAAATCGCCACCCACAGAAAGTGCCTCTATGGTCAGGGTAATTCTCTCTCCGCCAAAATAAACATCCATCGCTGTTGTCGCCGAATGAGTACCATCTGAAACCTCATAGGTGACTTCGGCGATACCGTTAAACCCTGCAGCCCCCGTCAATGTCCAATAGGTTGAGTCATCTTCTGCGATCAACTCTGCCAAAACGGCTTCACTGGCCAGGCCTGCAAACTGAACATTTTGAACCAGCAGATTATCAACGCCCTGATCATCGGTAGCATTGGCTAACAGATCGGCCTCCGTAAAGGTGTATACCCCCTGTTCGCTGGTGCTGCCTGACAACTCTCCACTAATCTCCGGAGCATCGTTCACTACGATTACATCAAAGGTCAGAGTACGTACCGCACTGTTTTCCTCTCCATCACTAACCGTAAACTGCAAGTCGGTATAGCCAGCGCCATTGTCATTGGCTTCCGGAGTAAATTCCAGATTCGGGATATCAGCCGCGGCAATAACCTGATCCGTTGTCACGGCAATACCACTCAGGGTTAAAATGCCTTTTGCAGGTAACTGAGTAAAGGTGACAGACACCAGAGCATCACCGGAATCAATATCACTGAAACCAAAGTCAGCAGCCGTGAAGGTGTGGCTGCTATTTTCATCAATGATCAGGGTGTTGTCCGCGGCTTCAGGGGCATCGTTGACAGCACTGACACTGATGGTTGCCGTGGCCGCTGAGGTGGCTGTACCGTCAGACACCTCGTAACTGAGTGTCACCAGACCATTGAAATTTGCGACGGGCTGTATATTCCATCCGCTTGCCGTTTCGGTCACGGTGGCGCCGTTACTGGCTATCGGAGTGGAGACGATGCTCAGCACCGATGAGGCATCCGCATCCAGAGTATTGGCCAGTAACTCTGTGCTGGTGATCGAGAGTGTTCCATCTTCGACAATGGCATTCAGGGTGACCGCTTCACTGACCACCGGGGCATCGTTGCTGCCGGTGATGGTCAGGACGATAGCCTGAGTGGTGCCATCGCTGGCGGTGAGGGTCACCGTGTCGGTGACCACCTGATCCGCATCCAGACTCTCT
>NZ_JAVRMB020000396.1:0-6083 GCF_031844845.1 Endozoicomonas sp. | reverse complement strand
TAGCTATTGATATATCAAATAGTGCGATGCTGATCGTCACTCCTTACCGGCGCTCTCGTACAAAAAAAGCTAAAAACGGTTATAGAGATGAGGAAGTAAACGTGTTTTTACCCAGGCTTCTAAAGTGCTGGTTCGATAAAGGAGGCAGAAAGGTTATCATAATATCCCCTGCGGTAGGTGAAGAGCAACTGTTCAGGCCAGATAAAATGAAGCAGGCACGAATAAAAATAGAGCCTGTTATGCCGGGGTTTTCGTCTGATATCTATAAAGGATTTGAAGAATTTAATGCAGTATGTGGAGTTTATGAAATTCTGGCAGATATCGGAATCGGCGAGGGTTGATCGAAATCCATTGGGGAGCGATGAATAAGTTTCGATAATGAGTATGTAATGAATTTATTGATATTGGTTTTCGTGTCCAGTAAGTGGGGATTCCCACGCAGGGCATGGGAACCAGAACTTTTGCCACAACCTCGGATCGCGGGAACGAGAGAAGCGATATTGATCGGGTTCAGGCAATTACGATAAATAAGATGCTTTAGCGAATACTGTCAACCAGAGATCTAACCGTATCCGCATCCCTTGCCTTTAGGCATTGTTCAGCCAGACTTTTCAGTTGTTCACTGTTCTGTTCCCGCAGGATCTTCTTGATCATCGGAACAGAAGGCGCAGACATACTGAGCTCATCCAGACCCAAGCCTGCCAGAATTAACGCAGCCCGTTCGTCACCGGCAAACTCACCACACATGCCTGTCCATTTACCTGCAGCGTGGGATGCATCAATCACCTGTTTTACGGCTCTCAACACAGAAGGAGAGAAGCTGTCGTACAGATGAGCAATGTTTTGATTACCACGGTCCACGGCCAGAATATACTGAGTCAAATCATTGGTGCCGATACTGAAAAAGTCCAGCTCTTCAATGAGCTGATCTGCAATCATCACCGCAGCAGGGGTTTCAATCATGATGCCCAGTTCACACTGTTCATCAAAAGCAATGCCCTGATCTCTCAGGCTTTGTCTGGCCTGTTCAACATGAGCTTTCAGTTGCAGCACTTCACTGACAGAAATGACCATCGGGAACATGATCCGCAGTTTGCCAAAAGCACTGGCACGCAGGATTGCACGAAGCTGGGTCAGCAGAATTTCAGGACGATCCAGACACATGCGAATAGCGCGCCAGCCCAGGAATGGGTTCAGCTCTTTGGGCATATCCAGATACGGCAGATCCTTGTCACCACCGATATCCAGAGTTCGGATAATAACGGGCATGCCCTGCATGGACTCAGCCACTTCACGATAAGCCTGAAACTGAACTTCTTCAGAAGGCAGGGAATTGCGATCCATAAACAGGAATTCGGTACGATAAAGGCCAACACCTTCAGCGCCATTACGCAGAACACCCTCAACATCTTTTGGTGTGCCGATATTGGCGCACAGTTCGAAGTGTTTGCCATCCAAAGTAACTGCAGGTAAATCTTTCAGTTTAGCCAGCTCATTACGGGCACTGATCAGTGCATCCTGTTGTGCACGAGCGGCTGTCAGTTGTTCTTCTGTGGGGTTAACAATGATCTGATTGTTCACCGCATCCAGAATCAGCGGGTCACCGTGCAGAATGGTTGTGGTTGCATTATGACAACCGACCATGGCCGGGATTTCCAGGGAGCGCGCCATAATAGCTGAGTGTGATGTACGACCACCGATGTCTGTTACGAAACCGATAACTTTATCCAGATCCAGCTGAGCAGTATCGGAAGGCGTCAGGTCATTGGCAATAACGATGGAGTTTTCTTCCAGGTTTTCCAGACCGGCAATACGAATCCCGAGAATGTTCTTTACCAGACGCAGGCCCACATCGCGGAAGTCCGCAGCGCGCTCTTTCAGGTAAGCATCTTCCAGCGTTTCCAGCAGTTGAATATTCGCCTGAATAGCCTCATGGGTAGCAACTGCTGCAGGCTTCCCTTCATCAATCAGGGCGAAGACTTCTGCCTCCAGCTCCTCATCTTCAGCCACCATCATGTGGCCTTCGAATACGGCGGCTTCTTCTTCACCGAATTTGCCCAGCATTTCCCGATAGAGGTTACCTAACTGGGTTGTTGTTTGTTCGCGGGCCTTTTTGAACCGTTCGATTTCGTTGTGAACCTGGTCGGCCGTTACCTTGTACTCAGGCAGGATCAGCGCCTGTTCACAGTGAATAACGGCTTTCCCGATGGCAATCCCTTCGGATGCAATAATGCCCTTGATCATGGAAGTAACTCTTGAATTAGCTGAGATTAATGTCGTGTAAAAGGGGGAGCCTTTTTAACCACAAAGACACAAAGGCACAAAGGTTTTTTTCCTGATTTTCCCTGGAATACTCCGGAGTGAATGCAGGCTCTAAGGAATAATTCGTTAATAACTTCTCTATTCAGAATGGAGCTCTGGCTTCATAAAATATGGAAGTAATTTCGATACTATTCCTGATTTGCCACCCCACTGTGAACCGTGGGGTGGTGGTAGTCACAAAGGCTTATCTTTTCCTTTGTGTCTTCGTGTCTTTGTGGTTCAAAAAAAATTAACCTTCCAGATGTTCGATAACGACTTTCAGTTTTTCCATCGCCGCTACTTCATCATCACCTTCAATGTTCAGGGTGATCACGTCGTCTTTCAGGATACCGGCAGACATCAGTTTCATCAGGCTTTTTGCGTTGGCTGTACGGCCCTTGTTTTCAATAGTAATGGCGCTGGAAAATTCTTTGCAGGCTTTAACGAATACTGCGCCCGGGCGAGTGTGCAGGCCATTTTCATTGGTAACCGTGATTTGTGCAGTTTGCATGGTTTCATTTCCTGAATGGTTGTTGCCGGCCTGAATATCAGGCAGGTTAAGTATTTTGATTTATTGGTCAGGTCATTTCTGTATGGCCTGATTTTGTATTGTTATATCCGCGTCTATGTTTTTTTCAGGCTTGATATGGCTTGCGTCGCTAGCTGAGTGATTGCTCCCCAATCTTTACTTTGCACCAGATTGGCAGGGCAAATCCATGAGCCGCCAATGGCCGCAACATTGTTAAGAGCAAGATACTCTTTGGCATTGTGCAAGCCGATACCGCCGGTAGGGCAGAAGCGAATATCCGGGAACGGACCAGCCAGCGCCTTAAGCATATTGATGCCGCCAGACTGTTCGGCAGGAAACGGTTTCAGCAGGTTATAGCCATGCTCCATTGCCTGGATAACGTCCGATGGAGTGGATACGCCGGGAATCAGTGCAAGCTTCTGCTGGAAGGCTTCTTTCAATAAGGCCGGTGTCGCACCCGGTGAAACGGCAAAGTCAGCACCGGCTTTCAACACTGCTTCGATCTGGTCTGGAGAAGTGACGGTACCTGCGCCGGTGATGCAGTCAGGCATAGCCGCTTTGATTTCCTGAATGGCTTCCAGGGCACATACAGTACGCAGGGTGACTTCAAATACATGGATGCCACCGGCACTGAGTGCTTTTGCCAGGGGAACGGCCTGGCTCAGTTCTTCAATGACGATAACCGGTAACACCGGATAAGCCCGGGTTAAAATAAGTTCGTTTTTCATGGACATGGTCATAAACGACAATACCTTTATATGACGGATTGGCTTACAGCTTGCCTTCAGAGAGTTGTAACGCTGGCATAGCGGCTTTTGGCATCACGCCGCCCCGATGCATGATGACTTCGGCTGCCAGACGATGACCTGCCTGACAGGCTGCCACGGGATCAGCGCCCAGAATCCGACTGCTAAGATAGGCACCATTGAAGGAGTCGCCAGCACCGGTAGTATCAACCGGGGTGCTGACTTGTTGGGCAACAACGCTTTGTATGTCACGGCCAGACTTGACAATGCAGGGTTCTGAGCCTCTTTTAATGACCAGTTCCGGAATGTGCTCCAGTCGTTGCAGGGTTTCTTCTACCGACTGATCCGCAAAAAGAAGCTGTTCGTCATCAAACGTAAGCAGAGCGATATCGGTGAGGTTCAGTACTTGCTGATACCAGTGACGGGCATCATCGGCATCTTTCCAAAGAGCAGGACGGTGATTAGTATCAAAAGCTACTTTTGCACCATTTTGTTTTGCTTTTGCCAGTAAATCGATTAACTGCTTTCGAGATTCGTAAGGCAAAATCGCAACCGTAATTCCGGATAAGAAGATCAGACTGCTTTCAGTTGCTATGCTTTCGATCTGTTCATCGGTAAGCGCCTCTGAAAACAGTGAACGGGCAGCAGATTCAGATCGCCAGTAGTGAAAGTTTCTTTCGCCGGTGGCGTCGACATTGACAGAGTAAAGGCCAGGCAATTTACCAGATAGACGAGAGATGTGACGGGTATCAATACCTTCCTGTTGCCAGGCGGCTAGCATTTGGCTGCTGAAGGTGTCTTCTCCCAAAGCAGTGACATAATGAATGGTGCTATCAGACGCTTCGAGCAACCTTGCCATATAAACAGTGGTATTGAGTGTGTCGCCAGCAAAGTTAACATTCAGAAGCTTTTCACTTTCGCTGTTATTTTTACCGAAAGTTTCACCTGAAGCATCTGTTTGAGTAAGCTCGACCATGCATTCACCAATGCATGCTATGGAAGCCGGCTTTGTGTCTGTTTTCATGATGAGCGTCATAGTCTTTCAAATTCCTTCGTAATGGGGTCATGCTCGCATAAAATATTTTTCATTTTTATGATCTCAATCATTATTAATGAAAATAGAATAGTGTAAAACAACGGTTTTCGAATCATTCGAAAGCTTAATTACTAAAAACCGAAAACAATAAACAAAGAATTGAAAGATAAGTGAAAAGGTTGTATGTTTTCGACAACTGTGTGAAAGCGCAGTTAAAAGAGAGGTGTAAATGAGTACTGTTGAGCGGCGTGAAGCGATTGTTCGCCAGGTGCGTGACAAAGGTCTGGCCCGGGTGGAAGAACTGGCAGATCACTACAAGGTGTCCAGCGTGACGATCCGAAACGATCTGAACTATCTGGACAACAAGGGTCTATTGCTGCGCTCTCACGGCGGTGCGATGGCGCTGGATGATGTAGCGAAAGAGATGCCTTTTAATGATAAAGGCTCTGTTAATGCCGCTCAGAAACAGGCAATTGGTGCTGCTGCCGCACAACTGGTGAGTGACGGTGAGTCCATTATTCTGGACTCCGGAACCACCACGCAACAGTTAGCCAGGCATCTGGTAAACAGCAAAAGTCTGGTAGTAATGACCAATGGGCTGAACGTAGCCAGCGAGCTGGTCAAGTCTTCCGGAATCGAAATCATGATGACGGGTGGAACCTTGCGTTCGAAGTCCCATTCATTTTTTGGTTCCCAGGCGGAAGATGCCCTTCGGCAATACCGTTTTGACAAGCTGTTTCTGGGTGTTGACGGGTTTGATCTCGTTGCTGGCCTGACGACTCATTTTGACCGTGAAGCGACCCTGAACCGGGTAATGTGCGACATCTCCAGTGAGATTATTCTTCTGGCAGATTCCAGCAAATTCGGTCGCAAGGGGTATCACTTTATCCGCTCTTTTGGCGCTTTCCATACACTGGTGACCGATAAGGGTATACCAGCGGATTATCTGGCAGGTTTACAGCGTCAGGGAGTCAGGGTAATTATTGCGGACAGTTGATCATGTTTTCTGGTTCATCAGATTTGATCAGCAGTCAGCGAAAGAGCCATGGCATTCCCTTTACCGTTGGATCGGGTGACGTTGGAGCTTAATGTAGAAAGCACGACACAGGGTGTTGCTGTGAGTAGTTTAATTGAGATTATCAAGCGTCATAAACAGGGAGCAACCTGTGGAGTCTATTCCATTTGCTCCGCTAACCGACTGGTTCTTGAAGCTGCTATTTTGCAGGCAAAAAAAGACGGCTCTGGTGTTTTAATCGAGGCAACCTCAAATCAGGTTAACCAGTTTGGTGGTTACACCGGAATGGATCCGGTTGCTTTTCGTAAGTATGTTGGTAGTGGGCCAAATGTGTGGATAGGGATAATCCCATACTGACAAAAATACTCTTCATCCCAATATACGTCCTATGACGTGTCTTATTGAAGTTAAATGCCCCGACTGCCATCTCTCGCTCGTTGGGAAGAACGGTTTTTG
>NZ_JAVRMB020000395.1:0-9096 GCF_031844845.1 Endozoicomonas sp. | reverse complement strand
TCTGTGGTTGGGTCCTGGCGCTACCACGCAGGACCCACAGGGCCTAAAAGCGTGGGAGCGAGGAGGGTTTTGCGACAACCGCCTTCGCGAGGATGACGGTCGGGGGGTGTTTTGCCCTTTTGCGACACCCTCCTTCGCGGGAAAGACGGCCATGGTATAAATCGGTATTTAAGACCTTTTGCGACAATCTCCTTCGCGGGGATGACGGTGGTAGCCTGTCTAAAGCTACCCCTGATATATCAGACTATTGATTATAGCTATCAATCATTTTCTGGATTTCACCGGACTGGTGCATGTTTTGTAATTCAGCATTCAGGGCAGAGATAATGGTTGGATCGGTATCTTTATGCATGGCCAACCACAAACCACTTTCGTTGAATGTATGGATGGGCTTAACCGGAATATTAAAATTAGCTGCAGTGTAGGGACCGGTCAGTGAGCTGGAAGCCCAGAGATCAATTTTACCCGGTTTCAACTTTACGACATTGACTGAATCACTCTTTGCTGGAATAACTTCAATCTGATTATCCCGCAGGTGATCGGTAATAGCGTCAAACTCGTAGGAGCCTACCTGATAGTTCTTAAGCTCATCTAATGAGTTAATGGTTAGATCGCTGTCCTCTGGAGCAAGGAGAACCCAGTCTTCCTCGTACAATGGTCCTACCCACTGGAATTCATCCTCTCTTTCTGATGTTCGAAAGGTAGAGTAGACACCATAGCCTGAGGTGTCTTTTGCGCTGTTATAGGCTTTGTCCCAGTTGCTCATCAGGGTGAAGGCGGCTTCGTACCCGGTGGTTTCAAACAGCTTTCTCATAATATCCGTGGCAAAGCCGGAAACCCGATCATTCCTGGCATAGGACGTGCCATTATTGGTCATATTAAGTGGTGGGAAGTTCTCAGTTAGCAGTTGAAAACTGGTGGTTTGAGCATTACTGGTTAATGAGCAAAACAGTAAGAAGAAAAATGGAATGCGTCGAAACTTCATTGCGATCCCTACAGCCTGAAAATATTGTTCGAGGATTTATTGCAGGCTATCGTAAGCGAAAGAAAGAATCCGTGAAAACCGGATAATGATATTCCGTAATATTTATAGTCCATATTAGTCTTTGTGGTTATAAGGTTGGGATCTTATAGTCCCATGACTCAGTTATGGATTTTATGGGGCAAATAATGAATCCGGAGAAGATCAATCAGGAGCTGTCGACACTGAGCCCACAGGCCATTATTCAGTGGGCTCTGCAGCGGGCCAGCCAGCCGTTGTTGACAACAAACTTTGGCCCGCACGAGGCTGCCATTCTGCATATGGCTACTCAGATTAAGCCGGGTATTCCAGTGGTCTGGATCGATTCAGGGTATGGTACCCAGTCAACCTATCGTTTTGCGGATCAGCTGATTCGCCGGTTGAAACTCAATATTCAGGTTTTTCACCCGCAATTCAGTCGAGGTTTTCGCGATGCTATCTATGGTGGCGTGCCGGAGGTGGATACTCCTGAACATGATGAATTTACCCGTCAGGTAAAACTTGAACCTTTTGGCCGAGCGATGAAAGCCTCATCTCCAGATTACTGGCTGACCGCGATCCGTAAGGATCAGACAGAGTTTCGGCAGAATCTTGAGGTGGTAAGCCTGACCAGAGACGGCTATTACCGGATTGCACCTTTACTTAACTGGAATGAGCTGGATGTTGAGGAGTATCTGGTGGCGCACGATTTGCCCATTGAAGAAGATTACTATGACCCTACCAAGGTTTATGGGCATCGTGAATGTGGGTTACACACATCGGTATCTGGTTAGCGCAAATTTTTTATAGCCTGTTCATCGGACTGTAAAGCCTGATGAACATCTGAAATACCCGCACTTGATTACTTTTTGCTGCCGCCTCGGCAGTCTGGCGTTGCGGGCGCGGACTGGTTTCTCGCTCGCCACTCAGTTGGCGTGTAAGTGTGAAGTGCCAGGGCGTGAATCTGTTCTCTTAATTCGTCAGCCAGCAGGCTGTATATGATCTGGTGCCGTTTAACCGGCAGTTTTCCCTGGAACTCCTCACTGACAATCACCACTTTAAAGTGGGATTCAGAGCCCGGTGGAGTATTGTGCAGGTGGCTCTCATTGGCCACATCAATGAAGTCATTGTGCAAGGACTCATTGAGCTTGTTGATAATATTTTCTCGCATTCCCATACATCACCTCTTTAGGCCCAACCGTCCCAGCCATAATCATAATCAAGAATGACAAGGTGTTCATCTTATTCATCACCTTTGTGTGACATTATATAACGCCCTTCTTTCAGGCTGTAGATCATTCGCTTTCTTGCGTATGGATGATTCCACTTCATGGTCTATGCTCATACCACCCTGGGCAGATGCACTCTGTTTTATGTGCTCTCAGGCTATACGGCGAAGTTCCTCTTTTACGTTAAACAAGGGTGTAGATATCATGGGATATCCGGATATAAGTTTTGCTGGCAAGGCAGCAAAATTTGCCATGTCAACTTTGGCAACGGCAGTGATAATTACTGCTTCTTCAGCCATTGCCCATGGGAAAGAAGCCGTCAAAAGTGATAAAAGAAATATTGTGCCTCCCTATGCCGCTCGGGACAATAATACAGTATGCACAGGATGCAAAAGTCGAAATAAGCCTATAAATATAAGAGATAATCGCAACCTGCAGGATCTGAGTGTTTCCAAAGAGTTTAAATATTATAAGCAAATGGATTCGCTTGATCTGGCAGATCCGGAACAGGCAGATACCTTTCTTCGGTTTATGGATATTCGCCTGGCGGAAAAGGAGCTTAATGAGGAAGTGCTTCTGGTCAGTCACAATAAGCCGGTAATGAAAGATCCTGAAAAAATCGATAAACCCAAAAGAGTTGATAAAAAGAAAGCTGAGCGTATCTCTTCTTTAAAAGAGCGGCAGAAAGACAGAGGAAAGACGATAGCGTCAAAAGGGCCAGTAGAAAGGAAAGGGGTTGATAAAGAGAAAGAACAGGCCAGAATGGCGCGTGTTATGGAACGGCGTAAGGCCAGGGAACAGGCCAAAGCAGAAGAAAGACGCAAGGCAGAAGAAAAAGCAAACCCCGGAAAGCAGAAAGCTGAAGAATTGAACTTGGCAGAGGCGGAACAGAAGCACAAGGCAGATGAAAAAGCAAAGACTGAACAGAAAAAAGCTGAAGCGCAGGCATTAGAGAAAAAAAGCAAGGAAAAAAAGCAGGAGCACACTAGTAAAGACAGTGGGAAAAAGTGTCCTCTGGAAGAAAAGAAAAAAGAAGAGGCTGCACGGTTAGCGAGAAAACAAGAAGAACAAAAGGATGAATCAGTACAAAAGCCTGCAGTTGATATTCTTCCTGATAGAAGCATTACTTATCAGATCGCTTCTGATGAAGAGGCTGCGATCATTAACTTCGATCAAGCCATAACACAACGATTTAAATCGGCAGGCTCTTATCTCGACCAGGGGGAAAATGGCAATAATATCGTTAAAGATAACCAGGGAAGAGAATTTCTTAATGTTATGGCGTTCTGGGATGTAATGGTAGAGCCGTTAAATGATGGTGAGAATCGCTATTATGGCAGCATTCAGTTTCCCCTTGGCAGTCGGCATCCCGTCATTGTTAACAGTATAAAATCGGGTGATACGCTGGGAATGGGCTGTAAGGCCAATGAAGTGGTGGTGTTAAAGGGCTTTGAGACAGAGGGAGTCGATTATAAGCATGGCCTGATTGATGCCTATCTTGCGTATTCGGTGGTAATGCCTGATGGCACCGTGGCTTTTCAGGAAGCGGTGCATCAGCCTTCATTCAGTCTGATCAATGTTGAAACGGGTTGTATGCCCCGTGATATGTTTTCCAGAAGTGATGTTGATCCCGAAAGAATGGGGCATGATAAAACGGTGCATGCTTTGCCAGTCAAAGAATAGGGGGGTTAACCGTTCTTTATGACCATCAGGCGGTCACCGGTTCTAGCCTGAGAATGAATCCAGACGCTGAATGGGTTCCCGCCTGCTGATCTTCTGATTACACACTCCAGTGTCTGCAATGCTTCACTGACGACAGTGACTGGATAACTGGCTTCAAAACCTTCATTACAGATAAACGTGACATATTCTCCGGCATTCACCTCAAAAGGCAAACGGGTGGACACTTTTATTTGAACTTCGGTGGAACTAATAGGCGCTATATCGGTAAGAATGCCGGGGACTTCATCCCGTGTTGGCAGAGTCAGTTCAAGGTTTTCAGTGACCACTGTCTGGCAGGCGAGAATATACCCATTTTTAATCTGCTCGGGCGTCAGGGAGGTCTGGCCTTCTACCGACGCAGAGCCCGATGTAACCCGGAGCATGCAGGAGTGGCAGATCCCGGCTCTGCAGGAATAGGGAGCCCTGGCATTCTGGCGCAACAGGCCATCCAGAAGATTCTCTTCTTCATCGAGTGGGTAGCTGTTGCCCTGAAACTGGATAACCGGCACGTGGAGAATCCTGTTTATTGTTCTGAAATGACGTCTTAGGGAAGCTTCTATTAAATATACCACCGTCATCCCCGCGAAGGCGGGGAATCCACTGCGTGGTAGATTCCCTCCTTCGAGGCTGTCGCAAAAGGCCTTAAATGCCGATTTCTACCCCTCCGTCTTTCCCGCGAAGGCGGGAAACCATTTCGAGAGTGGGAGTCTATCTCGAATAGTGGATCCCCACCTGCGCGGGGATGACGGCCGGGTGTTAATTTACCCTTTTGCGACCCGCCTTCGCGGGAATGACGGAGGGCTGATACTTTATACAATGCCACTTCCGTTAAACGATTGCGTGAAGTGTACATCCCGTGAGCGCCTTCTACAAAAATAGACTTCTGCTGTTTTCAATAAAACTTTACGCCTTATGCGGTTAGTCAATGTTATTGGCTTTTGGCATGGGTATAATCCATGCCTAATAATAAATACCCGATGGGGTTTGCCTTCCGTACTGGCAAGGTCAGGTTGTGAAATAAAATTGAGGGGTGGAAAACCAATGAGTGTTGTTATTCGGGAAGATGATTTAATTCTGAGTGTTGCGGATACGCTGCAGTTTATTTCCTACTATCATCCCATTGATTTTATTGATGCGGTTCACGAAGCCTACCAGAAAGAAGAATCCAAGGCCGCTAAAGATGCTATGGCTCAGATTCTGGTGAACTCAAGAATGTGTGCCATGGGCAAACGGCCTATTTGTCAGGACACCGGTATCGTCACGGTCTTTGTGCGGGTAGGTATGAACGTTCGTTTTGATACTGACCGTTCCATTGAAGACCTGATTAATGAAGGGGTTCGTCGGGCCTATACCCACCCGGATAATGTACTCCGTGCCTCCGTACTGGCCGACCCTGCCGGTGCCCGCACGAACACCAAAGACAATACACCGGCGGTTATCCATATGACCATTGTGCCCGGTGACACCGTAGAAGTGGAGCTGGCCGCCAAAGGTGGTGGCTCTGAAAACAAATCCAAAATGGTCATGCTCAACCCGTCTGACAATATTGTTGAATGGGTGAAAAAGACCGTACCTACCATGGGGGCGGGCTGGTGTCCTCCCGGAATGCTGGGTATCGGTATTGGCGGTACTGCTGAAAAGGCGATGCTGATGGCCAAAGAAGCCCTGATGGAGCCTATTGATATTCATGAGCTCCGTGAGCGTGGCCCGCAAAACCGTGTGGAAGAGCTGCGTCTGGAAATTATGGATGAAGTTAACAAACTGGGTATTGGTGCCCAGGGCCTGGGTGGCCTGACCACGGTTCTTGATGTCAAAATCAAAGACCACCCTACCCATGCCGCCTCACTGCCAGTGGCGATGATTCCAAACTGTGCGGCAACCCGTCATGCTCATTTTACCCTGGACGGTAATGGCCCTGTATATCAGAAAGCGCCAAACATTGATGACTATCCGGAAATCAGCCTGGATATGGGGGAAGGGGTACGCAAGGTTAATGTCGATAACCTGACTCACGACGACATCAAGAGTTGGCAACCAGGCGACACTGTTCTTTTATCTGGCAAGATTCTGACCGGACGTGATGCTGCCCATAAACGGATGATCGATATGATTTCCAGGGGTGAAGAGCTGCCCGTTGATTTGAAAGGTCGCTTTATCTACTACGTTGGCCCGGTTGACCCGGTACGTGATGAAGCGGTTGGCCCTGCTGGCCCAACCACCTCAACCCGCATGGACAAATTTACCCGCACCCTGCTGGAAGAGACCGGGCTTGCCGGTATGATCGGTAAGGGAGAGCGCGGCCCCGCTGCTATTGAAGCCATCAAGGATAACGAGTCCGTCTATCTGATTGCCGTGGGTGGCGCTGCCTACCTGGTATCTCAGGCGGTGAAAAAAGCTGAAGTGCTGGCTTTCCCGGAACTGGGTATGGAAGCCATCTACGAGTTTGAGGTGGAAGATATGCCGGTCACTGTTGCTGTTGATAGCAGAGGTGAGTCTGTTCACCAGAGTGGCCCGCAGATCTGGAAAAAGAAGATAGAAGAGCAGGTGCTTAAAATTAAATAAACCTCAGAACCTGTGAATGTGACCTCTGTGAGAAAGCAGAGGTCTCACAAAGTAACATCAGAGGGTGTATTAAAAGAGAGAAGCCTTGCGCTGAAGCTATCAACGGTTGTGATAAAAGTTATTGATAGGACGTGAAAATATACGGGTTCGACAGTACTATTACTGCCAAATGAAAATACACGATGATAGCCGTTTAATCATCCTCACTACTCCTGAAACAGGCTGGAGGGGCGGTAGCGTGGGGGGGGAGATCAGAAGAGTAATTCAATGTCAGTCACGTCACCCGGTTACCGTACCCGTAATCAAAACTAACGATCCGCCGGACTCAAGACAGCTCGCCCACCCCTGTTAAGAACATGGGTGTATATCATGGTGGTATTGACGTTGGCATGACCCAGTAATTCCTGCACCGTTCGTATGTCATAACCACTTTCCAACAAGTGCGTGGCGAAACTGTGCCGGAAGGTGTGACAGCTGGCATGTTTGTGCACCCCAGCCTGTCTTACCGCAATTTTGACCGCTGCCTGAATGCTTCGTTCATTGATATGATGCCTGCCCACTTTCCCTGTTCGAGGGTCTTTGCTGAGCTGGGAGCTGGCGAAAATAAATTGCCAGGCTAACTCCTTTCCTGCGGTAGGGTATTTTCTGGCCAGGGCATGAGGAAGGTGAACAAAGCAAACACCTTCATCAAGGGCTTTCTGGTGTAATAAACGGGATGATTCTATGTGATTTTTAAGAGCCTCAATGGTGATTTTTGGTAGCAGGGTCATTCTATCTTTGCCGCCCTTGCCATGGCGCACGGTAATTTCCATTCGGCCAAAATCAACATCCTGAACCCTGAGCCGTAAGGCTTCTTTTAATCGTAACCCGGCACCATACATAAGCTGCGATACCAGCAGTGGCGTTCCCTTCAGGCAGCCAAGTACAGAATTTGCTTCTGCCACTGAAAGCACCACGGGCAACTTTGCCGGGCGTTTAGCCTTGAGCCAGTCAGAGATAGTAATTTTTTCACGACCAAGAACCTGTTTGTACAAGAAAACAAGAGCGCTCAGTGCTTGTTGCTGTGTACTGACAGCCACGTGTTTTTCCATAACAAGATGTGTGAGAAAGTCACGAACATCATCGCCGGACAGCGTTTCCGGGTGACGCAGGTTATGATATTTAATGAATCTTTTGATCCAGCTCCAGTAGGAGCGCTCAGTGGTAAGAGAGTAATTTGCCGAACGAATGACTATTTGAAATTTTTCTTGTAGGCGCATTGGTACTGACTTAACTGTATTTATATACAGTTAAGTTAGTTCGTATAAGCAGATTTTCAAGGGTTATCCTAACTGGTTGTTTTAGATGGATAATTCCTGTTAAATGACAGGCTTGCTTGCTTAAGCGAAAAATATACAAATTACGAAAGGCGAAAGCCAAAATATACCATTTAAGGGTTGCTGTAGAGCTGGATCCCTGTTAATTCAAGGCTTTCAAGCAATTCGCCTTTGGCGATCTACAGTTTGTTATGCGAAAGTGATTCGTATAAGCAACTGTTAGCAGTCCAAGTAATATTGAGTTTTGAACCATATGACGGCAAAAATCAAAGTTATAGAAATTAACTGGCTCCAGGATTTTTCACGTTCGGTGATTTCCGAGAAAGACCCAGTAGCTATTGAACAGAAACTATCTTGGTTTCTAGGATTTTATGATGTAATAAATTATTCACTAGCCTACGATAGAGCAATTTGGCGTGCAAGAATATGTGAGACTCCTCATGGCTATAGCAATGTAAAAGAACTTTCTCATCCACCAAAACACTTAACCAATGCGGGTAGGCTCAACAACCCTTCAGAGCCGATATTTTATGCTTCCTTTCACAATTATGCGGCTTTAGAAGAGGTAGGTGCTAAAGAAGGTGATCATGTGCATCTCGCTGGTTATAAAATATGTGATAAGAGAAAAATTAGGGGTTGTATAGTTGGCGAAATACTAAATATTCATCGATCAGGAAGAGCCTCAATGTCTGAGGTAATGGAAAACGAATTAAATAAAATCTTAAATAAGATTCCGCATAAAGCTGGTATGAGCTATGTGTTTATGGATGCGTTCTTAGCATCAATTTTAAGAGATAAGGATGCACCTAAAAATAATTATTTACACTCGAGGATTCTGGGTAAACTGCTTCTTGAAAGCGTAAAAGGCTTAGACGCAATCTTCTATCCCAGTGTGGCACTTGAAAGTGCAATGAACATTGCAATTAAAACTAATGTTGTCGAAAGTGCATTAAGCATGACGGGAAACAGTGTTGTTAGAATAAACAAAAAATATGACTATGGAATATACGACTTTAGCATAATAAGAAATGCAAAGGGCCAATTCCATGACGGAACCATAGTATGGGGTGAATAATGCTAACAAGTGCATCCAGCGGACGGCGCTAGACGCGCCGCCGCTTATGCAGGCGTTATGTGTTACTCGTCTAATTTCTTTAAGCACTCACTGGCTCGGCGATGGTGATCTTTCCAGTCTGTGTTTTCAGCTATACATTTAAGTGTGCGTTTGGCTGAATTTAATTGCTCAAGTAGATGAGCCTCGTAGATT
>NZ_JAVRMB020000394.1:0-5278 GCF_031844845.1 Endozoicomonas sp. | reverse complement strand
TGGAGGCTTCTGATTACAGGGTTGACCATTCTGGTGGTGATAGTTGCCTCTGGTCGCTTGATGTTCAGTTCATTGCCTGTCCTGCTACCTGAGCTCTCCCGTTTTCTCAGTGATCGTTTAAATGCTGACTTTCAGATTGAGTCCATGTCTGCCCAATGGAATAGCGGTGATCCATCGCTATCGCTGCGAGGTCTGACGCTTAAGGGAAAAGAGGCGGAGGTTACTGGCTTCAGTATTGAACAGCTGGATATGGAACTGAGCCTCAGAGAGTCATTGCTCCATTGGACGCCGGTATTTACCGCTCTGGAAATCAAGGGTGTGAATATCGATCTGGTTCAGGGAGACGGTGCCCGGTGGACGCTTTCGGGTATTCAGCAGATTGCCGGATCATCATTACAAACGCCGAAATATCGTCAAGGTTCTGCCCTGGAATGGCTTGCCCTGCAACAGATGGTTGATATCCGTAACATTCGTCTGAACCTGAGAAAAGCCAATGGTGAAAGCAGTGATATTAATAGTCGGTATTTGACGGTACTGACTGATGATAACCGAAAAGAATTATCAGCCCGGCTTGAGGTTGGCAGTGGTTATCTGGAAGTCGCGGGCAGTGGCGTTTTCAGTGGTGGATTATTTTCACAATGGCAGGGTACCGGCAAAGCCAGTGAACTTAACGCAGAACAGCTCTGTGCATTGTGGTCGGGTTGTAACGACGATATTCTGATTGCCATGGTTGAACTGGATACCCAGTGGCGTTATGACAATGAGAGCTGGCAGGTTCAGGGGGAAGTTGCTGCTCCGGATGTGGCTTATCTTGATAATTCCGGAAGCCTGAGCCATCTCTCCGGACAGTCAGCGCTGTTTATGCAGGGTGTTTTTTCAGGAGCACAGGAGTCCAGCTGGCAGATCTGGCTGAATGACCTGCAGCTGGAAAACCGCTTGCACAATGACGTTACCTATCGCTGGAAAAACAGCTGGTATCTGACCGGTGGTCGCAGGTCTGAGTATACGATTACTGCAGCGACAGAAGATCTGGATCTTGATCTGCTTAAACGCTGGCTTCTGGATACCAATGCATTACCAAAACCGGTCGCTGACCTGGTGCACACCCTGAACCCCGAAGGTCAGCTGAACGATCTCGCTATTCGCTTTTTTCCTTCCCGCAAACCCTTTGATTTTGATTTGAGTGCCCGTCTGGATAATGTGTCTGTGGATGCCTGGGAGGGTGCTCCTTCGGGGGGGAATGTCAGCGGTCAATTAAGGATGAACCTGTTACAGGGTTATCTGGATCTTGATAGCCGGGATTTTCAGCTTGGATTTCCTGAACTGTTTCGGGAAACATGGACATTTGATACCGCCCGGGCCCGACTCTATTGGGATGTTATAGACGGCTTTTATATTCTAAGGTCTGATGATCTTGCCCTTGCCGGTCCCGAAGGAGACCTGAAAGGCAAGTTAAGGCTGGATGTTCCATTGCAGTGGAATGAAGGTGAGACACTGGATATGGCGCTTACCGTAGGGATGAGCAATGGTGATGCACGGTATACCGGGAAATATCTGCCAGCCCTGATGCCAATGGACAGCGATCTGGTCCATTGGCTGGATACGGCTATCCGCAAGGCGGATATTTCAGGGGGTGGCTTTATTTATAACGGGGCTTTAGTTGGAAATAACAGTCCTCAGGATTCCCGTTGGGGATTGTTCTTTGATATTAGCAATGGCGAGCTGGACTATGCGCCGGACTGGCCCATCATCACGGGTCTTACCGGCCAGGTTTATGTCAATGACGACCGGGTTGAAGTGCTGGCCGAAAGTGCAGAATCTGCCGGTGGCAAGCTGGATAATATTATCGCCAGAGTGCCTTTGGAAGGGGAGTCGGTACTGAAGGTTAGCAGTCACCTGAATGCTAACGGAGAAACGCTGAAATACTTCCTTACCCAGACCCCGGTTAATGACTTGATGGAGGGAGAAGCGAAGAAATGGCAGCTGCAGGGAAGACTGGATGCAGGCCTTAATTTGACGCTTCCTCTTGAGGATCTGGAAAGCTCAGAGGTGGATATCCGTTCCGCAGTGAAATCGTTCAGGTTTGCCATTCCTGAACTGGGAATTGATGTTAATGATATCGATGGGGATTTGTCTTTCAGTACTGAGCGTGGTCTTTATGCACGACAATTATCTGGTCAATTGTTTGGCAACCCTGCCCAATTTCAAATTCGCTCTACTGTTGTTAACCAGCAGCCCGTGACGACAGATATAGACTGGACTGGCAAAGTATCGGTGACCTTCCTTCAGGACTGGTTAACACTGGACTGGCTTAGTTTGCTGGAGGGAGAAACGGATTATCGTGCCCGTTTTTCCCTGGGACTGAATGAGGGCACTACCGAGCTCAGGGTAAACAGTGAACTGCTCGGCGTTGAAATTGAACTGCCTGCTCCGGTGGGTAAACCGGCGGATGCGCCCTTGCCACTTGATCTTTCCCTGACTAAAAAGGGTGGGCATGAACGACTCAATGTCAGTCTGGCAAACCTCGGGCAGTTACAGATGACAATGACACCTGAATGGTCCCCTGAGTCTGCTCTTGTCATCCTGGGTTCAGCCAGTGAAAGAATATCGTCAGGCAGCCAATTACCGGAAGGGGGAAAATTTGTGGTGACCGGGGTATTGCCTGAGCTGGATATTGGCCCGTGGAAGCAGCGTTTCGAAGGGCAGCCCGGCACGCCTGGTGAACAGCAGCTGGCATCACAGATAGAAGTAGACAATGTTGCTATAGGCTCCCTGATCTATGGGGATTATCAATGGTCGGATATTTCAGTCACTCTTCAGCAGGGAGTTCAGCAGGCGGCTCAACGGGGAGGGGCTCAACCTGATCGAAAAGGAATGAAACTGAGTGTTGATGGGCAGAGATTGCAAGGTGATTTATGGATTCCTGAACAGAGGACAACGCCCTGGAAGTTAAATATTGATCACGTTTATCTGCCAGAGTCTGCCCTGGCAGAAGCACCCTCTGGAGAAGGAACTACCGAGCCTGTGGATAGCCTTGCGGACATTAATCCGGCAACGTTACCCAGCCTGGATGTGAGTATCAGCCGAATTCAGATTGGCAATCGCGCGCCTGGCCGTATTGGTTTCAAACTTCGCCATGCCCCCCATGGTATTAAGGTTGACAATATTACCGGTGAACTGTCGGGTGTATCCCTTAAGGGTCTGGCGGACTGGGTTCAGATGGATGGTGAGCAGCGTAGCTGGGTGCAGGGAACATTAAAGGGCACCGGTATAAAAGAGCTTCAGAAAGCCCTGGGTTTTTCCGGCTTTCTGGAAGCCAAAGAAAGTCGCTTTGATGCCAGTCTTAACTGGGAGGGATCACCCATTGGGGGAGATGTGGCCACTATGAAAGGCCGGGTTGATCTCCTGCTGAAAAAAGGCCGGTTGCGGAAAGTGGATAGCAGTTCCTCCGGGGCACTGAAAGTGTTTGGTATTTTTAATACGGAAGCGCTGGCACGAAGAGTTCAGCTGGATTTTTCCGATCTCTACTCATCGGGCATCAGCTTCGACCAGATTCGGGGTAGCCTGAATGTTAATCAGGGCGTAATTACCTTTGATTCACCCATGGTGATTGAAGGTCCTTCATCTGATTTCAAACTGGACGGTACGATAGATACCAATCGCGAAGAGCTGGATTTGAGTCTGGTGGTTACGCTGCCGGTTTCATCCAACCTGCCCATTCTCAGTGTCCTTTTAGGAACAGCACCCCAGGTGGCAGGGATTATCTATATTGCCGATAAGCTGGTGGGTAAACAGGTGGATCAGCTGGCCAGTATTCGTTACCGGATTAAAGGGCCGTTTGATGATCCTGAAATGACACTGGATAAATTATTTTCCAATAAGCTCCGAAAGTAACCTCTCAAAAAGTACTGGAAATCGATAGTTCCATAAATCTACAGGCCAGGAACGCCAAGGTTAATGCACAATAGTTCTTTATTTTTGCCAGTGCTTTTTGAACACATACCTCCGGAAAAAAGGTAAGAAAAAATAAACGACTCAGGGGGGGCTTCTCAGGTTTTGTCGTATGTTCCAGTGGTTATTTGACAAAATCATCTTTTGATCACCGAAAATATCATCGGTAGAAAATGTAGACTACTCTGAATAATATTTTCTCATGCAGTGGGTTGCCTGGCACTTACCTCTGATCCTCACTTACACTGCTAATAACGTTTATATATTGATGTTCAGAAATTAAAAATTAATTCCTTGGTGAATTATTTAAAATTCCAGCTATTTTTCTAAGGTGCTTGGCTCTAGAGGATTTGAGGGTCTGTGAACTACTATCGATCATTGCAAAGACATTGACTTGTATCTTCTATCTAATTATTAGGGAAAAAACATGCCTGCTATAAATATCACTCAAGCCAGCCAACAAAGTTTTTCTGCACCTATTGAGAATAAAAAACATCCCGTACCTGGACAGAAAGAAGGGTTGGGAAAATTAAGGACTCCCACTACCCTTTGGAAACAATATCCCGCAGATAAACAGCTGCCCAGAGAACCCAGGTCTGCGGAAAGCTCTGATCAATCGGTTAATCAAAGAAAAATTGAGCCTTCTGGTAAATCCAGAGAGGCTGATTCCGTAATTGGAGATTCTCGAGTACCTGATGTTGAAGGATTAGAAGTTAGCAGCAGTGATAGTCCGTCATCTCTGGTGAATGAAATATATATAAAAACCAACAAACAACTTCTGGATCAGCTTGGAATTCTGACAAATGAAGTGAAGACTATTGTTGAAAACTATGAGAGTGGTATCTCAGGATTAAATCACACCGAATATCGGGCAAAATTGAAGAATGCTTACGAAAATCGACGAGTTGAGATTATTAATATTACAAATCAAAATATAGAACAAGAAACTGAAAATACATCTGATGCCGTATTATTACCCTTGATAATTAAGAGGTATGGAAATCTTTGTCAAGAATATATGCACCTCCTTGAGGATCATTTTTCCACTCTAAAAGAGAAGACTGGTTTCAATATGCGCTACAATTCGGGCACTTGTGGTATAGCAGAATGTGTCGATACTGATAGTTCATTGGCTAATGATTTAAGAAATGAAACAATAAATGAAACAATAAATAGTGTTAAAGAGCTGCTTTATAATATAAAGATAAAAATGGAAGATATTATGATAAAGCATGGCTATAATGTCCAACTCCCAGAGGACAATGAGGAATTTAGTGAAGCGTTTAATCAATGGAATGATGAAATAGTAAATATTATAAACTCAGCG
>NZ_JAVRMB020000393.1:0-3239 GCF_031844845.1 Endozoicomonas sp. | reverse complement strand
CGGTTGTCGCAAAACCCTCCTCGCTCCCACGCTCTGCGTGGTAGCGCCAGGACCCAACCACAGACACGATTCCTGTGGTTGGCTATGCATTCCCACGCAGAGCGTGGGAACGAGGTTTCTGGTGGGTTTTGCGACAGCCTCTGAAACGGTGATGAATGCCATATTTCTGCAGTTTTTCCCCAACTGACAATATTCTCCCCAGGCGGCGGCCTGAGCATCATTCAGCAGCTTGACCGGTAAACTGCTGATACTTTCAAGAACGGATTGCAGGGGAAAGTCATTCAGGCCACCCAGGTTGTCAGGGTTGACAGCCGTTAATCGTCCCTGATTGATAATGCCGGTAGAGGCCACAACTACGGAGGTGGCCTGACCAAGCAATGGTGTTATCAATTGCTCAAGGGCAACAGTGAGATCACTGGCAGAACCACATTTTGGAGTACTGGACCGCCGGCTCTCTAAAAGACTATTGTCGTTTATTAGAGAGGCAGAAAGCTTGGTGCCGCCAATATCAATTGCAATAATCATGACTGCCTTTCCGCTACTGTTCTTTGATTGAAGAGTCTGAAAAAAGAGAGGCTTCATCAATGGCATCGCAGAACCATTGGCAAATATGCTCAACACGAGTAATAGCTGAACCAACGGTAACGCAGCAGGCACCTTCACTGATGGCCCGACTGGCCAGTTCGGGCTGATTGAATCGACCTTCTGCCACCACTTTATAGCCCCGCTCAGCCAGGGCACGAATCAATTGAAAATCAGGCCCTTTAGGAATAAGGCCTTCAGTGTATCCGGACAGGGTCGTTCCAATCAGCTCGACGCCCATTTCGGCAGCCAGAATTCCATCCTCCAGCGTGGCGCAGTCAGCCATGGCAATACAGCCGGAACGATGAATGGCTTCTACTAACTCTAACGTAGCCACTGGGCGCTTTCTTTGAGTAGCGTCATACGCAATGATTTTCGCACCCGCCTCAGCCAGTGCATAAACGTCTTCCAGCCATGGCGTAATGCGAACATCACTGTCCAATAAATCACGCTTTACAATACCGACCACCGGAACATCAAGTACCCTGGCAACCTCAGCCACATTAATAACACCCTGTATCCTTACCGCTGCGGCGCCTCCCTCTCGACAAGCCAGAGCCATACGGGTAATGGTTTCCGGAGTATCCATAGGACCGTTATCAACAGGTTGGCATGAAGCGATCAGTTGACGATCCAGCTGTTTCAGAAAGTGTTCTTTATCCATTTTGGTTACCAATGCATGATGCTCGCAACTCAATCGGAGATTGAATAGTAGTCTTCAAGGCCCAGTAATCCTTGAGAAAACGAACATGGAGTAATATTTCGCTCTAAATATATAGATGAAGTAATACTACGGCAAGCGATTTTATTGTGCATGATGTTTTCAAAGTTTTTCATGTTTTTACATACAATAGAAAGACACCATCAGGTCATAACAGCCCATCGTATAAATGTGTTATCTGGTTCACAAAAAAGTAGGAATGAATAGCCGCTTTACGGTACATTCTGCAATATTATTTCAGGCTATCAAGGTTTCGTTGACAAAATGTTCTCAACGGAACCCTGGATCACTTAATGATCTGGGAACTAGTAAGTACGCGGCCATATTGAATATGATTTTATATGGTTGGGTACTTATTCCATCGAGCGTTGCTGGCTACCTCCCTGGTAATTCCGAGTCTATGTGATTTGTTGATATAACTTTGTTTACTATGGATAGGAAGAATTTTGATGTCTTCAACCAAAAGAATGGCGTCTGCAGGCGAGAACGTGCTCGCTAAACTGCGCGGTCGTAAGATGCACCTCTCTCCCGCGCTAATGAAAGTGGCGGAGTATGTGATCAATGAGCCTCACAACGTAATTCATCAGACGCTGGTCGATCTGGCAGACAACTCTGGCTCCAGCGAAGCCAGTGTCGTACGGTTTTGTCGTGATGCCGGTTACAGTAGTTTTGCTGCCTTTAAAATTGATCTGTCCATCAGTCTATTAAAGGAATCACCTCCGATAGACGACAGTGAAAGCGACTCTGTAAAAAACAGTCTGGCCAAAACCGTCAGCTCACTGAACGACACTGCCGCTCTATTAGATAGAGAACTCCTTGATAAAGCTGTCGAACTGATAGGCAGTGCAGACAGCGTCTACTTTTTTGGCGTCGGTGCATCAGCAACCATTGCGACCTATGGCGAATACCGCATGATGCGCCTTGGCATGAAAACCCGGGCTTTAAATGATATGCACAGCGCCATCATGACTGCATCCTGTATGAGAAAGAATGATGCTGTTGTCCTGATTTCCGGCAGTGGCAACACTCAGGACGTGATTCATACTGCCTACAAAGCCAAAAAGCAGGGTACCGCTATTATCGCTGTAACGGGTAATACTCGCAGTGAGCTGGCCAATATAGCCACGCTCGCCCTGCATACCGCAGTCCCTGAATCTGCGTTCAGTGCCGGAGCATTCTATTCCAAAACGGCACAAATGTTTGTAATTGACCTGATTGCCAATGGCATTCTGGATAAATATCCAACACTCAAGGACTCAGTGACACGCACTGCAGAGTCCATTGTATTTAGTCAATAAAACTTAAATTCAGGTTAATCAACCCTCTTTGCAGCAACCTGACTCCCCAGGTTGCTGCCTCTAAGACTCCCACGCACCCCCAACAACATCTCTAACCCGCTGTATTACATCAATAAACTATAAGCATATTGTAAAGATACGTTTATGATGATCACACAATCCTCACACCTTCCTGACATATAAGAAAAAAATCTACAATATGATAAGGATCAATGAAATTAAACTCCACTCGATGTCTAATGCTCTCACGAATTAACAAATGCCCTGAAGGGAATAGCCATGAAACAGGATTCAGATTACGGGTTGTTAGCCCGACTGCGAAGCCGGTTTGATCAGCTGTCCCCTGCGTTGGCGAAAATCAATCGGTTTGTGACCGAAAATCCGGATACCGTCATTCACCAGACATTAATTGAGCTGGCAGAAATTTCCGGAGCCAGTGAAGCCAGTGTTGTAAGATTTTGCAGAGATTCCGGTTTCAAGAGTTTTTCTGAATTTCGGGGTAGTGGGCCAAATGTGTGGTCAAGCATAAATATCTACCCCAAATTCAAGCGCGTTAATCAGTAATCCAATGACAATATCGTGCATCTTCTCAAGCTTGGAAAAGCATATACTCTTTCTCGCTAACCGTTTGATCCATG
>NZ_JAVRMB020000392.1:0-7012 GCF_031844845.1 Endozoicomonas sp. | reverse complement strand
TCCAGCGAGAAACAGTTTGATACTGGTTTTCAAAAAAATCAGCTATTTGCTCAAGAGTATACCCTCGATTGCTTAACAGTATGGCATGTGCTCTTTCTCTAATATAAGGCGTCGGACCAAGGCGTACGGCCAGTTTTAACGTGGTGATAACCGCTGTGTCTGTGATTGGATTAACAGTTTTCATAATCAGGGGGAATAAGACGATGAGTCTGATAAAGGTAGCATAAAAGCTTCATACAATTAGCACATAAAATAACCTGCCGATCGACCAGTCAATTTATATGAAGACAAATGGTCAACTACTTACAACAACAGTTAGTTATTGCGCTAATATGTATTATAATGTCGTGTCTGATGCCATTCAGGTGGCAGGCCATATAAACTATAAAGGGCTAATCGGATGCATGGCGTTTCGCTAAGAATCAACTCCACAGTTCCTGCTCCTGCGCCTACAGACCTCAACGCTTCATCAAAACGCGACGCTAAAAACTTTGTGGCATCCAACTTAATCCTTCACCATTCAGTGGAAGATCAAACGAGAATAGATAACACAGAAGAACCAACGGCAGCCAACAAACATGTAAAAATCAACCTATTAAATCTGGCAAAAAGAAAAGTAAACGTCTGCGAAACCTCAGAAGCCAACTCTGCTTCTATATCGTGGAAAAAAATAACCACACAATACAACGCCTTAAAAAAAGAGCTTAGCTTAGAAAACGAAAAAAACTCAAAACAAGTATCAAATAAAAAAATTCTGGAAGAGTGTATTAATTTTCTAAACAGTCGTTTATTATTGAGGAAAGGTGACACATACAGCCACACAACGACCAGAACAAAGGAAGACAAACACGTTTCATGTCATGCTCATAATAGCGAACTGATTAATGATCTAAAGGGTATAATGGGTCTAGAACCTGGTAAGTACACTCGAGAACAAACCCTTATAACTTGCCTGAAAAAAATTCAATCTATAAAACAAGGTATACCAGAATATCATCAAAAAAATCAGGCTAGCAACCCTTCTTCAGACTCATCAGAGAATACAAAAAATGATGAAACAAAATCTCCAAATTTGTATCATTATAAAGTAAGAATACTATACGACAAATTAGAAAAGGCACTTCACTTAGACAAAGCAACAGGCTTAAAGACGGTATCACAGCAAAAAATCATAGAAGAGTGTATTGAGTTTATAAACAGTAATTCATTACAGAGCGAAGGCAGCACTGATAGCCACAAACTGACCGACATAGAAAACACGATAACATATAGTGAAACAATAAAAGTGCTTATGTCCAAGCTAAACGCTGCCTTAGGCCCAGGGCGCTAGAATCGGTCGAACGATCATTCCGATAATGGGATATTTAGCTATTTCAAACTCGGCACACTACTTCCTGTAGTTACCAAAACACCCAAAAAAACCTTTTTAGCCTGACAATTGTCGTTTAAAACAGTCTTAATTAGAACGGGCGTAAAGCCGATTCTATCACCCTGGCCTTAGGCCTACCTTCTGACCAAGTGCGTACCAGAGAAAAAACCCTTGAAGCTTGCTTGATAAGGATTAACGACATCCATGAAAAGAAAGCAGAAATTCACCAAAAAAAATGGGTTAGCAGCCCTTATCAACAGCTTGAACTTGACACTAAGAAAGTCATCAACAGTGAGATATCAGACCAGAAAAAAACTATCCATACTAGTTTCGCACTCCCTGAAGTGAATTATTCAGGGCAACCGTCTCTTCCGTCTGAGCCTGACTCTTCGAAAATAGATACAAGTCCCGATTCCTCTTATTTTCATTTCCTGGACAACCCAGAGTTAAACGATTGTTTATTCACAGACTCAGAAAAACAACTCCTTGATTGGGTCGATATTAATTCAAACATACAACTAACTATTAACCAACCACTGAATTCAACAACAAATCCAACTGATAACAACCAAACATCAAACTCACCGCAGGAGGTATCTCCACTCAGCGATTTAACCCTATTACCAGGTACTCAATACAATGCTGTTTGTGGGACATCTATGCATAATACCCAGCTTGTTCATACACATACGCCATTAGCCTTAACTGAAGACATGACATCACAACCCCACATTCAGGAAAGAACACAACCAAGTGTTCAGCCAGAACCCCATCGATTGCTACTCACTGACAACAGTGCCTCACTTTCCATCACCGAGCCACTAGCAGAGCAGGAAAAAAAACAACTCCAGGAGAAAATTAAAAGCATCAACGAACAACTTGATCATGCTCAACAAGAAAACTCAAGTCTGAGAAAAAACCTTAATCAAACTGAAAGCCTATTAAAAAAAAAGAAAATGAGATTGTAAATATTTCAACTGACAAATTAGTATTAATGATTCAAATTAACGCCCTTCAGAGAGAAAATGATATAGTATCACACAATCTAAAGCAGGCCATTATTGACAACAAACAAAAAATGCACCTTAGTAAACATAAAAACAATGATAACCCTGCAATAGATCAACTCAATCAAGAGATATTTACGACCGAGCAGAGCAAAAATATATTACCCGATATATTAAAAAAACAAGAGATTGAGATTAACGCTATCGAAGTTTTCATTCCCACCAGACAGCCATCACTTGAAAAACACATTAATGATGCACAGACTTCTTTTAAGACATTAAATACCATAACCAGTAATTTAAAAGATAAGCTGAATTCCCTCCCATCAGATCAAGAGAACAAAACTAACATAGATACGATGAAACATAATATTGATACTTTAAGGGAACATCATGCAAACCTAGAGCACCTCCAGAATAACAAAGACACTATTAGCCATAACACTCTTAACGCACTGAAAATAAAAAAGGAAGCATTAGCCAAGGGTACCGAGTTTTATAAATCAGTATTAAACAAAAATGATAATCCGTCTTTAAAACGTAAAATGATAATGCCTGACAGTAATACACTTGACGCAAAACAGCAAAAAACCCTTTAGCTCAAATCTTTACACCTGGATTTCATTCAAAGCAACCAAGATGCAACCCTACAAGCATGTCTTCATAAATTTACCTGATTACCACTGACCGTTCGTCACGAACCAGCTGCTATAATAAACGTCGAATGACTTTCATTTTTGGAGGATACACTGATGAGTAAGAATACCATTCAGTTCCAAAAAGGCATTAGCATTATGGAGTTTTTTGACAGTTACGGCAGTGAAGAGCAATGCGAGAGGGCGTTATTCGCCTGGCGCTGGCCAGACGGTTTCCAATGCCCCCGGTGCGGCTCTTGCAGTTTCTGCAAACTCAACAGGAAAGCCGAATACCAGTGCAACCGTTGTCATCAGCAAACTTCACTGACCAGTAACACCATTTTTGACTCGACAAAATTACCGCTAACCCGTTGATTTCTTGGCATTTACCTGATCACCCAAAATAAAGCAGGCATTTCAGCCCTGAACCTGCATCGACAGCTTGGCATATCCTACAACGCTGCGTGGCGCATGAAGCACAAGCTCATGCAGGTCATGATGGAGAGAGATAATAGTTGGCAATTGACTGGCCATGTTCAGGTTGATGATGCTTACTGGGGAGGAGAGCGCCATGGTGGTCGACGCGGTAGAGGCTCAGAGAACAAGGCGCCCTTTGTTGCCGCAGTCCAGACCGATGATGATAATCATCCCCTCTATATGCACTTTAATGCAGTAGATAACTTTCGTCGTAAGACCATGAAAGAGTGGGCTGAACATGCCTTGAAGCAGGGAACTCAGGTAGTCAGCGATGGCCTGTCCTGCTTCCGTGGAATCGCAGATGCAGGGTGCCGTCATACAGCGGTTATCACGGGTGGTGGCCATGCTTCCATGGAGAATGAGCTGTTCACCTGGGTAAACACCATGCTGGGTAACGTGAAAACAGCGATGACCGGTACTTACCATAAGCTCGACCCCAAGCACCTGGGCCGCTATCTGTCAGAGTTCAACTATCGGTTTAACCGGCGTTTTGATATGCCTTCAATGATCTCAAGGCTTGGGCGGGTAGCAGTTAATACAGCACCGATGCGGAGCGGCTGCTCAAGCTGCCAGACGTCCAGTGGAAACCTGGCTAGCGATTAACCGATAACTAAAAGACAATTGCAGTGTAAACTTCATCATTTCGAATGATGCTGTGGTTTTTTGCCTGGCCGGAGCGGTTAGAAGCCGGGTTTACTTCGATCATCTGGAGAACAAGCCCTCATGATGCCTGCTCCACCGGTAATACTGGAGAGGTTCTGTTATTTCTTTACTGGGTTATAGGCATATAGAATGAAAAACTTTACAGATATTCTTAAATAAACTTTCTCTGTGTCATGACGTACGATCAGTGGTAATCAGGTAATTCTTTGACGTCTATAATCTGACTCTTCAATCCGATACTAACGAGTTTCTTTAATTCTTAAATATAGACTACCAACCCCTGTATTCATTTTTTCTTTAGCAGCAGACCAGCCTGCCTCAAATTCTTTAAATTCAGGATCTTCAGACACATCATCCATAACATAATAATCTTTAAAAATACCGCTTCTCCTCCGATTCTTGAAGGTGGCATTATCATACATGGCATAAGTTTCAGTATTATTTTCATCCGTAACCATCATTGTTAATTTTGTGGTATCACACCATTGGTGCAATCGTGGTGGTATACTAAGCAATCGCTCACATGCGACTTGCTCCTTCCTGCCAGAGCCTACTGCCTTTGATTTTTCGGTCTGTGGAAGACTGACAGTCTGCTCTGCTTCCCGCTTTTGAGCAGATATCGAATTTTTGCAAGAAACTCTCGGGCAAATCTGTTCTTGGGGTTCCTGAGATAGTAGAGGTTCTGTGTATTTAGCATGTCCAGTAATCGGGTTGGTAAACGACGAAATTAGTGAGCAAGTTATAGATGAGATGTTTAAATCCTTTTCTTCTGAGAACTCTTTAAAAGTTTCTTTTAAATTATTAGCCTTCGATTTCAAAGCTGTGCAAAGTTCACGTTCGAGATTATCAGTAATCGTTTCATCAGATACATCTAAGTCAGCTACATAATTCAGAATTTTGCACAAAGGTACAGAAGGTATTAGAGCAATACGAGGCCCATGATCTGCATCGACAATCAAACTAAAAGATGATTGGCTGGAATTCAGATAACATGAAAACATGTTTCCCCAGATTGTCAAAGTATATAATGAGTTGGTCGCTTTATCATCATCATCATCGAATTCAGAATTCAGACAATAAACCCCATTATCATGGGTAATATTTAATTGACAACTCGAGTCCGGCGACTGTTTATCATATGTGTTCATGGTATCTATTCTTGCACATAGAGATGGGGTTCCTTTAAAACCGAGAGCAATAGTCACTTCAGATCCATCAATATTAAACTTTACGGAGTGCTTCCCTGAATAGGGACATGGATGATTTAATTCATAGCTATTTATTTTGAAAATATAGGATAAACCATCCCATACAGGTATTGCGGTTGTTTTGTTGCAGGAAATGTATTGTCGACAATTTGGACATGTCAAGGAGAACTGATAAGATGCCTTGCTATTGGTGCTGGTGTTGTTGGTAATTTTTGATGATAAAGTCTCACTCCATTGTTTAATACACGGCTCATGAAAAACGTGACCGCAGTGAGCTATTGTGATATTTCTGGCGTTGATATCAATAGTTTTTCTACAAATTGAGCAGTTATTATCATCAGTCAGATATGTGAGGTTATTCTCATCAATCCGGCATGCTTTAAAAGGAGTTAACAGTAATTTTTTTGTGAAAAAATTAAAAATATCTATCGATGGCGGGAGTGTTTGTTTAGGTGCCGGTGAGCCTGGAAAGGTATTATTAGATTCAATCATATATTATCCCCGAAAATAATAGACTACGTGCTATTTGCAAGGTAAGGACACACGTTAAGGTTTTAAGTACGTTGCAATATTTAGGACTGCTGCGGACAGTGAAAGTTCAACATCTAATCAGTTAGTCGATAACGTATTGGAATTTATTCGCTTTCAAGCTTTAAGGACAGCGTAACTACAGCCTGAATCCGTGATTTCTTGATTAACCCAAGCGAATTTATTGTAATTGAATATAAACATGCCAGTGCTTATTCTTTATTAGCAAAAGATGAAATAATGACTGAAAAGTGATCGAGATACGTTCTGTTTTTTATACTATACGTCCTCTTTTTTGGCTCCTCAGGGATAACTGTGGGTAAATTGAGTGAATTTTAGGAGGAAAAACACCTGCCGAAAACTTATGTATGTTTTTTAGTTGCGAACAGAAAAACAACAGAAGGCTCGGCAGATGCTCATAAAAACTCTCCTCAATAAATGCCAGAAATTCAAGTCCTTTGTTTATCAGTCGGTTGAGCTTGCCATCCATAAAGGTGCTGAAGTGCTCGAGATTACCGTGATTCCCAGAAAGAATGGACTGGCTATCTGTTCTGGTTGTCAGAAGCCATCAGCTGGCTATGATCGACTAAATATACGCCGTTTTGAGTTCATACCAATATGGGGTTACAGAACCTTTCTCCTTTATCAGATGCGTCGAGTTAATTGCCCCACCTGTGGCGTCAAGATTGAGGAGGTTCCATGGGCCCAAGGTAAAAATGAGCTTACCAAAACGTATATGCAATTTCTTGCATTTTGGGCCAGGAAAATGTCGTGGAAGGAAGTAGCCGAGACCTTTAACACCTCATGGGAAAAGGTCTTTCATTCTGTTGAATATATAGTGGACTGGGGACGTAAACATCGATGCCTGGACAAGATAAAAGCCATCGGTGTTGATGAGATAGCTTACCAGTTAGGTCATAAGTACCTCACCGTTGTTTACCAGATTGACCGCGGTTATACGCGCTTGTTGTGGATTGGTGAGGAGCGAACAGAGAAAACTATTCGCAGCTTTTTCGAGTTCTTCACAGAGGCCAGAAGTAAGCAGCTGGAGTTTGTCTGTTCAGATATGTGGAAACCCTACGTAAAGGTCATTGGAGAACTTGCAGGGCAGGCTCTTCATATCCT
>NZ_JAVRMB020000391.1:0-3368 GCF_031844845.1 Endozoicomonas sp. | reverse complement strand
TGCTCAGTGATGTTAATTTTTACCTGGACATCCTTGGTGAGCCCGTGTTTTCAGTGCAATCATCCAACAGTGAAAAAACAGACTGGTTAGTGAATGAGCTGGAAAGGCTGGGTTTCGCTATTAATGATGACAAGGCCAAAGATAGCAAAACTAAAGCGACACACACCTTCTACCTTGAGCAGTCACAGCGAACAGTGAACAACCACAATGGCAAGGCAGGGGTAGAAACCGCACTGGTGGTGAAACTGAAAGATAATAGCAGCGGTGATATTTTGTTCACCGTGATGAATGATCCCCTGAAGTCCCGAATCTATGTGAAACCCATTGAACGTGCCGGGCAGGTGTCACAAATCTCCGCCTATAAAAAGCTGAAAAAAAAGCTGGGTATCGAAGTGGTGCAGGCATTGGCCAAATACAGCGAGCAGGGGCGGATTTACCAAATTGTTATTCGTGGCGCGAAGCGCAGCGATGTGGATCTGTTTAAGCATGTATTAAACAATGGCTCGGCAGGGCAGGTGGAAAACTGGCAATGGCGCAACGAAGGCCGGGAAATGACACTGGGCTATCGCTTCCAGGGGACTTTAAGCAGTGCTCTGGATCAATGGCTTGAAGAACTCTACCAGACCTTTCGTGACCATGGCCGCTCCCGTCGCCCGCATATGATCAGGGCTGAGGGCAAACAGGCAATATTTGAAATGGTACAAAAATGATGTACCAACGGATTGCTTTTGTTCTGGCCGTACTGATCTTGCCGCTACCGACTTTTGCCTTTGATCCCGGGCTGATAAAAGCGACTTACCAGCAGGAACTGGCACAGGCGGATGCCGGTGTATACCCATTGTTGGACGGTTTTATTGTCAAGGGGGTATCCGTGCAGCGTCCGGGCATGACCCGTCAGCAGACAGGGCTAAACGCTGAGAAGCAGGTGCTTGCCTTAATCAGTAAAACCCGTTCTGAGGCGGTCAATAAGCAGGTCGCTAACGCCCTTCATCGGAAACTGCTGGCAAGAAAAGGCTTGGTAACCGATTTTCAGGGTGAGTTATATCAAATAGAGCGGGAAGCGTCCGGAAAGCAATACCGTTATGTCGTTTATGTAAAAAAGGCAGCGCTGACCCTGAATGAGAAACTGCCAGAACTTACGGCACTGACAGGCCCGTTAAAAGACCTGCTGCAAGAAGAAATCAAGACGAAAAATTATAAAGCCCTGGCCCTGTATTTCAGTGATCTTGGGGTGACTGTCCTGTCCGATTATTATGGGGCTGCCCAGCTAAAGAAAACAGGGGTATTGACCGGCAGCTTTCCTTCGGTGGGTGGCACCTGGACGGTGATTAATGCTGGCACCAGAGAAGAGATAAGTACCCAGCTCAATGGCACAAACGTCAGTTGCCCGGTATTGCAAATGCTCGCTGAGAAAGCCGGTGGCACTATCAAGAAAACTCTGGGACGAATTGAAGCAGCCAGTTGCCAGACAGACCGCGATTTACCGGACTGGTATCAATCACGGGATGATTTTCGGAATCTGGTGGCCTACTCCCTCACCGGTAATGGTTCCCTGATATTTTCCAGAGATGCTCTCTATGGCAGTCCGGCGGTGGCAGAGCATTTTCAGCGTTTAGCCGACGGGGAGTTCAGTCAGGGTATTGACCCGGTAAAAACCCTGTCGATGCAAACCCTGTCTTTATCCCAGCAACCCATCAATGCCAGGGGCTGGAACCAGTTAGGGGCGGTGCTCAGGGCGATGGGTCAATATCCGCTGGCACTGGCGGCTCATCAGCAGGCCATTATGGCCACTGAGCCAACAGCAACCACCCTTATCCATATAGCCAAAACGTATCAGGCAATGGGCGATATGCAGAAAGCCATTGCTTATAGCCAAATTACTCAACTTCTGTCGTTTTCTGATTTCACATCAACCTGGGTGCAAGCCTCGCTTGGTGAACTGACTCAAATGCCCCTGGCAAAAAAACAAACGGAGATAAAATGAAATTTTCCCTAAACCCGCTGTTTGCTGCGGTTGTGCTGTCAGCGTCCTTGTCAGTTCAGGCAAATGATTTCGGTGCCAACCCGAAAACCGTTGCACCGGCTGGCGAAGAAGTCAGCGTTGAGCAGATGGTGGTCCAGGCAAATCAGGCGCCCAACCAGAATGATTTCAAGGTGTTTGATAGCCGCTCATCAGACCTTTTCTTTTCGGTAGAAAACGAGCTGACTGATTATCAGCTGCAAAAAGGCTGGTCCGATAATTACACCCCGGGGAAGTTTCGTTTAATCACTGTGGCGACCGCATCCGTTCCTGTAACCAATCCGAAAACAGACCCCCGGTTTTTGGAAAAACGGGCACAGGCTGCAACCACCGCCATGCTGACAGCCAAGGCCAACATCATAAAGACCATAAGAACCCGGATGTCAGCCTCTGACCAATTAATTATGCCCGGCTCTCCCATCCGTGAAGCGCTGAATGCTGAACTAACAAAGCTGGAAGACCAGCTGGCCACTATCCAGTATGAGGCTGAAGAATTGCAGTCCATTTTGACGGAGGAAGAGCAGCAGCAACTCCAGGGGGTTGACTGGACCGGGCGCAGAGAAGCTTTTGTTGATGCGGTTATTAAGAAAATTGATGCCAGCTATGATCCGACAGTCCTTGATAATGTCCAGGCGTCGCGTATTGCTGACCTTAAAATTAAGCTTGGCAGCACTCTGTCGCTGCAAGATGAAATCACTCAACGGGCTGAAGCGCTTAAGGGCAATATTTCATCGGAGTCGGTTTCATCCGTAGCAGCCATTGCCAGTATGCCTTTATACGGCACGGTCACCCTGGCTACGGAAGAAGCCTGGGATAAGAACAGCAGAAAATATGAAGTGGGGGTCATCGTTGCCTGGAGTCAGAAGCATGAGGCCAGAACGCGCGCTATTTTAACAGGAAACAGGCAGGGCAAAGCCCTGGGTGGTAATAACCTGGAGCTGCGACAGTACATTGCCAGCCAGGATGCAGCCACGATGATTGGCCCGTCAAATTTCACCGATAGTCAGGGTGTGCGCTGGGTAATTGGTTCGGCAGCTGCAGAAATTCGAGGTTCTGACAGTAAACGGGCCAAGCAAAAAGCGGATCTGCTGGCCATGAAAGAGACGGCGATTTCTCTCTATTCTGACGTATCCTCAAGGCAAACGTACGACAGCATTGTGCAGGAAATATTTGCTGGCGATGTTATGAATAATGAAACCGAAGCCGTTGTGGTGGAAAGTTTTTCTTCTGTGATGCGTCAGGCGTTTTCAGACCGGACGGTGCAAGGGGTATCAAAGGTTTACAGCCGGGAAATTAAACATCCGATTACGGGTAAAAGAACCTATGTATCGGTTTATGCCGTTTCGGC
>NZ_JAVRMB020000390.1:0-3531 GCF_031844845.1 Endozoicomonas sp. | reverse complement strand
GATTCCCGCCTTCGAGGCTGTCGCAAAACCCACCAGGAACCTCGTTCCCACGCTCTGCGTGGGAATGCATAGCCAACCACAGGAATCGTGTCTGTGGTTGGGTCCTGGCGCTACCACGCAGAGCGTGGGAGCGAGGAGGGTTTTCGAACTCGTTCCCACGGTCCCCCGTGGGAATGCATACCAAACCCACCGCAAATGAAACAACCAGCATGAAACCCTCGAAAACCCAGACAAAGAGAGGGTTCCCCACATACGGCCAGATCCGTATGCATTCCCACGCAGGACCCACAGGGCCTAAAGCATGGGAACGAGGTTCCGGAGGGTTTTACGACAGCCTCCTTCGCGGGATGACGGCAGTAGTATAACTCTGCATTTAAGACCTTTTACGACAACCGCCTTCTCGGGGATGACGATGGTATATTCTTAATTGCTGAGTCCCTAAGTTGTCAGGGTCGCAAGTTACCCTTGCTCAAAGATTTCAGGCAAAAATGATGTGCCGTAATCCATGGGCTCCAGATCAAAGTAACTGGCCACAGACTGGCCGATATCGGCAAAGGTTTCGCGCATTCCAAGAGCGCAGGGAATCAGTTTCTTACTGTATACCAGCACCGGAATATGTTCCCGGGTATGATCAGTGCCGTGCCAGGTTGGGTCACAACCATGGTCTGCGGTAATGATCAGCAAATCCTCATCACCCATGGAATACAGCAAATCAGGCAGCATGGCATCCAGCTGCTCCAGGGCCAGCGCATAACCGGCAACATCACGTCGATGGCCAAAAGAAGAATCAAAATCAACAAAGTTGGTAAAGATAATCGTACGGTCACCGGCCTGCTGAAGCTCCTCTCTGGTTGCTTCAAACAGGGCGGGAATACCCGTAGCTTTTATCTTTTTGGTAATGCCCTGCTGGGCAAAGATATCAGCGATCTTACCAATACTGACCACCTGACCACCGCTGGCCGCCAGCTTATCCAGCACCGTGGGCGCAGGCGGCAGAACCGAGAAATCACGGCGATTACCCGTGCGCTGGAAGTCACCGGCATCATCACCAATAAAGGGGCGGGCAATCACACGACCAATGTTGTATGGCTCGAGAATCTCCCGGGCAATCAAACAAACTTCCAGCAAGCGATCCAGACCAAAGGTTTCTTCATGGCAGGCAATCTGGAAAACACTGTCCGCGGAAGTATAGACGATGGGTTTGCCCGTTTTCATATGCTCTTCACCGAGCGCCTCCAGAATAGTGGTCCCGGAAGAATGACAGTTACCCAGCACACCCGGCAGTTTCGCTTTTTCAATCAGCTCATCCAACAGCTCTTTTGGAAAGCTGTTCTGCTTATCGCTAAAATAGCCCCACTCATAAAGAACGGGAACCCCCGCCATTTCCCAGTGACCACTGGGCGTATCCTTACCTGTGGAAATTTCTCTGGCATAACCATAGGCACCAATGATTGGCATATCACAGGTCATGCCTTTGGGAAATTCACCACAGGAATCCCTGGAGGCATGAACCAGACCCAGACTACCCAGCACTGGTAATGTAAGGGGACCTTGTCGTCCGATATCCGCCTCGCCTTCTGCGCAGGCCTGGGCAATATGCCCGATGGTATTGGAGCCGACATCACCAAACTTGTCAGCGTCGTCAGTGGCTCCAATGCCGAATGAATCCACCACAAGGATAATTGCACGTTTCATTCATTACTCCTGCTAAGCCGTCACTGCGGTGACAGCTTTTTGTAGACCAGAGAGTGAGACTGTGGCGCCTGATCGGCGATGATAACTGCACTGCGTAACATTTCCGCAGCCTGATTCCATGTGGTTTCTGAACTGGCATGAAGCATGGCAATCGGCCGTGACGGATCAATCCGGTCACCCAGCCGGCAAATTTCCGTGAAGCCTACGCCATAATCAATGGAATCAGAAGCCACTTTTCGACCGCCACCCAACTGAACCACCGCCATCCCCACTTCCCGGGTATTCATTGCCGAGAGGTAACCCTCGCCTTCCAGATAAACCGGTTTAATAATGGCAGCATGAGGCAGGTAGCTATCGTAACGTTCAGTAAAGTCTGCAGGCCCACCCAGACCCTGCACCATCCGCCTGAAAATCTCCGCTGCCTGCCCATTATCCAGAACCGACTGCAGCTTCTCTCTGGCCTGTTCCAGACTATTGGCCAAACCACCTGAGACCAGCAGTTCAGCCGACTGAACCATGGTAATTTCCAGCAGTCGGTCATTACGATATTCACCGGTCAGAAACTGAACGGCTTCACGAACTTCAAGGGCATTCCCCGCAGATGATGCAAGACACTGGTTCATATCCGTGAGCAATGCGGTGGTTTTAACGCCCGCGCCATTGGCCACCTGAACAATGCTCTGGGCCAGCTCAACGGACCGTTCAAAGGTTGGCATAAAGGCACCACTGCCCACTTTGACATCCATTACCAGCGCGTCCAGACCTTCTGCCAGTTTTTTCGACAGAATCGACGCCGTAATCATGGCGATGGACTCAACGGTAGCGGTCACATCCCGGACACCATAAATGCGCTTGTCTGCTGGAGCCAATTCACCGGTCTGGCCGACAATCGCCACACCAGCGTCTTTGACCACTTTTTGGAACAGGGATTCCGATGCACTGGTGATATAGCCGGGAATACTGTCCAGCTTATCCAGCGTGCCGCCGGTATGCCCAAGTCCCCGCCCGGAAATCATTGGAACATAACCACCACAGGCCGCGATCATGGGGCCAAGCATCAGGCTGACCACATCGCCAACGCCACCGGTTGAATGCTTATCCAGAATGGGGCCGGACAGGTTTTCCGACGACCAGTCCATCACTTCCCCGGAATCGCGCATGGCACAGGTCAGGGCGATTCGCTCCTCAATATTCATACCCTGAAAATAGACGGCCATGGCAAAGGCACCGATCTGACCTTCCGACACTGAGTCATCCGTAACGCCAGCAATGAAATTGCGAATCTCCTGCTCGCTGAGAACCTCTGCTTCCCGCTTACGACGAATAACTTCTTGTGGAAGAAACATATCAATAACCGCCCTTTATAGTCTCACCGTCTTCACCCTGTTTAAGTCCGAGATCAATCAGCAGGTTGCCTAACAAACTGCTGGCACCAAACCGGTAATGGCGACGATCAACCCAGCCTGTCCCCATAATTTCATCGGCCAGATCAAGATGCAGTGCGGCATCTTCAGCCGTTTTGATACCACCGGCAGGCTTGAACCCTACCTGAGTATTACCGCTGTCGCGTATTGCTTCCAGCATGAGTCGTGCAGATTCCGGCGTAGCATTAACCGCTACCTTGCCAGTAGAGGTTTTAATAAAATCAGCACCGGCTTCAATGGAAATTGCGCTGGCTTTGCGAATCAGGGCAGGGTCTTTCAACTCACCGGTTTCAATGATGACTTTCAACAATACATTCTTTGATGAGCCACTGGCGCCAGCGCTGCAGGCCGCTTTACATTGGCGAACCAACTCAGCACCCACTTCTTCGTTGCCGGCCATCAGTGCCCGGAA
>NZ_JAVRMB020000389.1:0-2793 GCF_031844845.1 Endozoicomonas sp. | reverse complement strand
GCTATGGAAAGGGCATCAACCAAATGGACAATGCCTATACGTAACTGGAAAGCGGCTATGAGTCGGTTTGAAATCATGTTTCCAGACCGATTTAAACTATAAACAACTGTGGGCGTTTACACAGAATTATTTACAGGCTCTGTTGAATGCATTTTGGCGCATATATAACAGTTGTTTGATATACAGGGCGAAATTCTATGCAGTAGATGAATAAAACCTCCAGTGCTTATTTGACCGGCTCCCATTTATCTGACGGAGGCCTGCTTTGAGCAGAAACCCTGTTATCCAGGCTTTGGATTAGGCATGGTGTAAAACACCTCCGTTATATGTTGTAAAATTGATTTTATGGAACAGCTGCTTGGCAGGTGTGTTTGATGCGATCCTTATACTCAACAATCTTCACTGCAATCTTGCACAGTTTTGCGATCACGGTAGAAGGCTGTGCTTTCTCAAGCTCAGTCCCTTTAAGAGCCTTGACTCTCAGTTCGAGATGGAGGTCGTATGCTGCGCAGGCGTAAAACATTCTCAAATGGTTCGCTAAAAACCCATGGTCCGATAGCCTCGTACCTGACAGGTCACTCTTGAGGTGCTTTATATAGTTTTCATCCTGTCCCCTGGGGCTGTATAGCTGCTCATAAACCGTCTTCGGTGACGCGCCCTTGATTGATGTCACTACAAAACGATAGTTGTCGTCTGTTTGATTGACCTCTGCCTTATAAATGATACGTGTATCCAGACCTTTCCAGCTTTTAGCCTGATACTCCGCTTCCCCGTAAAGCCTTAAACGGTATGGTTCTGGCCTATTATTCAGCTTCGCCAGATCTGTTTTGATGTTCAGGGACTGTCGCGCCTCTTTTAGCAGTTCCTGTGGTTGGGGGCGCAATGCTGTTTTATGGCCCGCCCCCTTGCCCAATACATAGTCCGAGTGTTTATCTTTCTGTACAACGGCCATGAGTTCTGGTTGCGAAAAATGGCTGTTCCCACGAACATTATCCGGCTAACTTCTCCGTTACTTCTCTTAAGGCATCTAAAGCCCAGCGGTAGTTTAATAATGAGTAAATGAAGTTTTGATCGAGACTGAGGCGCAAACCCGCGGAACTCTGCAAGAGAAAAGCGGCCAACTAACAAGACATTGGATTTTTGGAGTGGGTATGTCTGTTCAATAATCTACTTATAGCAATCCTACGTATGGTCCAGTTCGCCGGGGAGAGGGCGGCTCCCCTGTGGATGCTATCTCTTAGTCACAAGTTCTGTAACCCTTGGATACCAAGGGTTACAGGACTTGTGACTAAGAGGTAGATCTAGGAGAGCTACCTCCCGGGATGGACCCTGAACGGATGGAGACCATGGCATTTTCCCGTGAGCTGATGGAGCGGCTGCATTACTATCTGGTGCGTAGCAATGCCCTGATCACCGTGATACAGCTGGAGGATTGCCTGATGCTGGATACGCCGGTCAATGCGCCTGGCATCTGTGAGGAGTATCCTAACTGGCGTAGACGTCTGCCGTCTGATATATCGGAGCTGGTTGGTCAGGACTATATGGCATGTTTCCTTGATGATGTTAGTATTATCAGGATCGCGGATCAGCTACGGAACACGCTGGCGATTGGCGATATAGTGACAGTCGAACAGCAGTAATTTACATTGTCTTTGTCTATGTTCAGGTCGCTTTGACTAAGAACTTCAATGCTGCCGGAATCCGGGAGGAAATCGATCGACGTCTGCCAATGACAAGGAGAGCGTGGCTCTACGGTAACGCTGGCGTTGAAGACCCATTCGTTATTCGCATCTCGCCCATACACCGATATTTTATCGCCATGAGCTACCGCCATTCGGCGGTCATCGGGAGAGAATGCAATAGAACGTATTTTACGTTCTACCTCAAATATATTAGCTTTTACCCAATAGCCCTCCTCATTAAGTGTCAGGATATGGAGAAGGCTGGGGGAAGGTTGAGATTGCCCCACATTCATAGGGTATAACGCCAATGTATCTCCATTGATATTAAACCCACCTCCAGTATTCGGGTTACACTTTGGTACCTCAGTTACCAGAGTCGGTATGCCCTTATGATATTTTAGGAGCAAGTCACATTTTGGATAACTGTTTTTTAATGGTGCCAGCAGATGGGTTCCGTCTGGACTAGCAAAATAAGTTGTAATTTGAGGTATGTTGACTGTCTGACCATTATAGGTTTTGACCGTGTTGAGCATTTCGTTACATGCTTGTCGCTCCTGAATTTTATCCACTTTGTCCTTAAAGCATTTCGCACTCAGCTCACCATGAACCACGTTGAGTCTGACGCATTGTGTATCTTGGAGAGTTCTACTAGATCGATTTTGAATCTTTTGACTGGGAAAGCCGTCATACCCATTGAGTGGACTATAGTACTTATTATCTTCACCTTTACCACCGATTGAAGCAGCTTCACTACTACGGATGCAGGCATGTGTCAGAGCGCAGAAAGCTCCATTCTGATTCGATTCAATCATATTCATTTTTCCGTTTGAAATTATTCTCTGGTTAACTTAAGTTTTTTAGATCTAAGCCTCCAAATACCTTCTGACCAACAACTGAAAGAATAGTTCCACACCTTAGGAATTGTCCCGAAATAAATTACCCATTTGCCAGTAGATTGAGGCACCTGGGGCCTGAGGAGTAGCACTGTAAACAATTCCGGCTACGTTCTCCGCTGTCATTGTGTACAGGGATTGTACACAATCCATCTGGCAGGGATAGCCAACCATCGGCAGTCACTTCCCTGTGGATGGATCCTGTACAATCCCTGTAC
>NZ_JAVRMB020000388.1:0-19454 GCF_031844845.1 Endozoicomonas sp. | reverse complement strand
TCACCCAATATTACGTAGATATCCGATAATGGTGCTTCGTTGGCAAAATAACAGTGACATAGGTTGGATCGAGCGAATGCGGGCCCCGACACAAACCCTCAGCTGCAAAAAACAATCCGCAAAAAAACGGCACCGGCAATTCAGACTGTAACTATTTAACGGCTGTTTATGGCGGGTGGCGAGATTTGTTGGGGCTCGCTCCGCTCGACCCAACCTTGTCAAACCCATTGAAACCATGTGCCGGAACCTTGAATTACATAACTGAAAAATAACGGCTTTCCTTTATCTATCTGGACTGGAAATAGTGAGACTGCAAATTAAAATACTGACTTTCTTAAAGTTCTTTAACTATTCAACACTGTCCGCAATTGAATTATTACGAACCACCCAGACAGCGGCTTCCACTCTGGAGCGCACCCCCAGCTTTTTCAATAATCGTTTTACGTGAACTTTAACAGTGCCTTCACTGATCGACAGCTCTCTACCAATCATTTTATTGGCAAGCCCCTCGGCAACCAAATGCAACACTTCACGCTCTTTCGATGTCAACAGTGCCAATCTGTCTTCTTCGTCCTGTTCCGGCCTGAGCAATGAGGCCATGACTTCTGCCAGCCGGTCATCCACTACCAGTCGCCCATGAGCTGCCTCACCTATTCGAGCCAACAGATCTTCAGGCTCCATGTCTTTTAACAGATAACCATCCGCTCCGGCTCGAAACATGGCGGCAACATCTTCACGATGTTCAGACACCGTCAGCACAATCACCTTGCTGTCGACGCCTGCAGACCTCATGGCCTTCAGGGTTTCCAGGCCATCCATGCCTTTCATATTCAAATCCAGCAAGATAAGGTCCGGCTCAAGAGCCAGCGCCTGATCAAGGCCAGACTGACCACTGCCCGCCTCACCAACAACCCTCAATGCCTCTTCCTCGTTGATCAATTGGCTAAGGCCTTTTCTCAACAGCGGGTGGTCATCCACCAGCAGAATATCAACCGTTTGCTTATTCATGTTATGACTCATCCGGTCGCCGGAACTCCAGATAAACTTCTGTTCCTCCAGACGACGATTCTCTTATTTCAAGGTCTCCCCCCATACTGGCCGCACGTTCACGCATAATAGTGGTGCCATAATGACCAGAAGCCACGGAGTTGTTTTGCATTCCACACCCATCGTCTTCAATGACGATAGCCAGGGAACCACTGGCTGTCTGATGACAGTGAACCGTTGCCAACCCTGCATTGGCGTGTTTGACCACATTCATCAATGCTTCCCGGACAATCTGCAGGGCGTGAATCTGATCGTGAGCATTAATACTGCAATAGCGTAATTGATAATCGAGCGTAAACTGTATATCCGGCGACCGCTGGCAATATTCATCCAGTGTTGTTTGCAATGCCTGTTCCAGATCACCTTCTGCCAGCGTCAATCGGAAGGTCATTAGTAATTCACGTAACTGGGCATAAGCATTGTTGGTCCCCTCCTTGAGTTCATCAAGAATATTCAGAACCTTCGGGGACGAGTTGGATTTTACTAACTGCCGTCGCAGTCTCAGCATCTGGATTTTCTGATAAGACAATGCCTGCGCCAGTGAATCATGCAGCTCTCTGGCAATAACTGCCCGCTCTTCCATCAGCAGCATGCGCTGCTCCTGTGTTCTTGCACGACTCTGATAAAGGGAAGTTGCCACCAGATCTGAAAAGGTCTGTAGCCATTGCCGACTCTCTTCAGTCAGCTTGTTTCCAGAGTTCACCGAAACCTTTAGAAATCCAAAATTATGCTGTTTGGCCAGCAGTGAAAACTGCCAGCTATGTGGATCAACACTCACATTCTGGCTGCCATCCTTTAAACAATCAGCACAATGGATACCCACACAGGGTTGTTCAGTACGGTCTGTGGCAATTCTCTGTAAACGAATACTGTCTGCCGAATCAGAAAGGCATAAATAACAGCTTTCAAGATGGAGAAGATGCTGCCACTCCCCTATCAGAGAAGCCACCAATTCCTCATCATAAGGATTGGTTGCCAGATTCTGAGATGCTTTGTATAAAAGCTCCAGAGCATGATTTGAACGGGCCAGAGCCTCAGTTTTACTGGTGACTTTTTCTTCCAGGTGCTGATATAAACGACCAAGTTCAAATGCCATGCCACGGAATGTCTGAGTAAGTTCTCCCATCTCGTTTTGTGCATCATAAGAAAGCAGCAGTCCGGTAAAATCACCACGTTTTATCTTACCGGCTGCGGCGCCAAGATCATCAATGGGACGAAGAAGGTGTTGGTTAACAAAGCGGATCGACATCCACCCCATGCCCAGAATACCGATTAATATAAAGAGTGCGGTTATGAATAGTTGTTGAAGTTTTTGTTCGGTATGTATCTGAAGAGCAGTGACCATTTGATCAATACGATCAACAAAACCCGGAACCTGGTAGACAAAGGCTTCATAGCCCGATGGGCTGACAAGAAGTGGGCGCATCTGAACATACCACTGCTCTGACACCAATCGATAAGCATCGCCAAGGCTACCCTGATAATTCTGTAACTTGACCAATGGATCGCTATTGATGCTGTTGTCATAAATGGCAACCAGACGAACCAGAATTTCCTGACTGGTCAACTCAGGAATAAGGACTTGCTCCGCCAGCCGCCATGACTGCATTCGAAGTGAACCGGCAATGTTGATGGCAGCAGCATCACTTTCTGTCACCAGGGCAAACCACAAGGAACTGCCGACACTGATCAGTGCCAGAAGACAGATGCCCACTATAACAAACAGAGCCTTTTGCCGAAGGGAGCCTCCCGTAGCACTTTTATACGCTCCTGAACTGAAAACCATTAATTGATCCAGATCAAACTCCCTTGATTTAATACCTTATACCTCTTAATTTCCCCGGCATAACAGAAGAAAAACACAGTCAGCCCACAGCTGTAAGAATACCATTGTTTTTACAGAATATTTTATCCATGCCGGTCATCATAACCCGATGACGAACACCCCGTTTATACCTCTTTAGAGGTATGCCATCAGCGCCCCCTCTTCCACCCCTGCTTTACAGCATCTTTACCTGATATCCAAAGAGAATATCATCATCACCAGAAGACAAATAATTCAGCCATTACCGTTTAATAAACACACCGGAAGATACTAATAAACATGGGGGCAGGCAACCTGATTTCACGTCGTCGTTTGTTAACAGGTTCCCGACAGGAAGGCACGGTCATTCGTCCACCGTGGACGCCTGTTGAAGAGGACTTTATTGAACAATGTCGCCGTTGTGGTGACTGCGTGACCGCTTGTGAAACGGGTCTATTGAAAAAGGGCAGCGGCGGATTTCCCGAAGCGGATTTCTCTAAGGCCGGTTGTTCATTCTGCCAATCCTGCAGCGATGCCTGCCAATACCATGTCATCCGGAAAACTGAAGCTCGCCCCTGGAATATTGCAGCAACCATTACTTCCCGGTGTCTCGCCCTGAACCGGGTTCATTGTCGCACCTGTCAGGAAATCTGCGAAGCCGATGCTATCACCTTCAAACTACAAATCGGTGGCGTGGCCACACCAGCCATCGATATCCACCTTTGTACCGGCTGTGGCGAGTGCGTCGCACCCTGCCCGGTCGACACCATCACTATGATTTCACTGCCCAAAGGGAACATCCTATGACGCAACTCACTAACATCTGCGCCATTTCCGGTGTCCTCGTCAGAGCATTGCCGGAAAACACAACGGATGTCGCCCGACAGCTGGAAAGCCTGCCCGGTGTTGAAGTTCATGTCTGTGATCCCGCTGGCAAGCTGGTGGTTACCGTTGAAGAGTTACCCGGTGAAAAATTGATGGTTGACCGGTTAACTGAAATTAATTCTGTGGCGGGGGTTTTGGCTGCTGCACTGATTTACGCGCATCAGGAGTAAAACAAAATGGATATAAAACAAAGCCGAAGGGACTTTATAAAAAGCAGTGCAATTGCTGCCACAGCTGCTGCAGCCGGGGTCAGTACACCCGTGTCTGCAACCAACCTGATTACCAGCAGTAAGGCCACAGAGATCAAATGGGATAAAGCCCCCTGTCGTTTCTGCGGTACCGGTTGTTCTGTTCTGGTGGGCAGTAAAGATGGTCGGGTTGTTGCCACCCAGGGAGATCCGGAAGCTCCGGTCAACCGTGGTCTCAACTGCATTAAAGGCTACTTCCTGTCAAAGATCATGTACGGCTCTGACCGTTTACAGACACCGCTGCTGCGGATGAAGAATGGCGAATTCCATAAAGAGGGTGAATTCACCCCCATCACATGGGATCAGGCTTTTGACATCATGGCGGAAAAATGGAAAGCCGCCATCGCTAAAACCCGCAACACAGCAGAGATGCCTTCAGTAGGTATGTTCGGTTCCGGCCAGTGGACCGTCTGGGAAGGATATGCCGCATCAAAGTTGATGAAAGCCGGTTTCCGCAGTAACCATCTCGATCCAAATGCCCGTCACTGTATGGCATCCGCCGTCGTAGGCTTTATGCGTACGTTTGGCATGGACGAGCCAATGGGCTGTTATGACGATTTTGAGAAAGCGGATGCCTTTGTCCTCTGGGGCTCCAACATGGCGGAGATGCATCCGGTCCTCTGGTCACGAATTACCGATCGTCGTCTATCCAGTGACCATGTCAACGTATCGGTTATGTCCACCTTCAAGCACCGCTCTTTTGAGCTGGCCGACAATGGCATGATATTTACCCCCCAGTCTGACCTGGCCATTGGTAACTACATTGCCAATTACATCATCCAGAACAATGCCGTCGATAAAGAGTTTGTTAAAAAACACACACGCTTCCGCAGTGGCGTAACCGATATTGGCTATGGACTCCGCCCCGAGCACCCACTGGAACAGCAGGCTAAAAACCCTGGTAATGGTGGTTCTGAAGAAATTAATTTTGATCAGTTTGCTTCTTTTGTCAGTGAGTACACGGCCGAGAAAGCTTCCGCCATTTCCAGTGTTCCGATAGAGCAACTGGAAGCCCTGGCAAAACTGTACGCCGACCCGAAAGTTAAAGTGATGTCCCTGTGGACCATGGGCGTTAACCAGCACACCCGCGGTGTCTGGATGAACAACATCATCTATAACCTGCACCTGCTCACTGGCAAAATTTCCAAACCCGGCTGTGGCCCCTTCTCACTGACTGGCCAGCCTTCTGCCTGTGGTACAGCCCGTGAAGTGGGTACCTTTGCTCACCGACTGCCCGCGGATATGGTGGTAGGCAACAAAAAACACCGTGATTTTGCCGAAAAGGTCTGGAAACTTCCTGAGGGTACTATCCCTGCCAAGGTGGGTTACCACGCCGTTCTGCAAAACCGCATGCTTAAGGATGGCAAACTGAATGCCTATTGGGTGTTGTGTAATAACAATGTGCAGACTGCACCTAATATTAACAATGAAGTTCTGCCTGGTTATCGAAATCCAGAAAACTTTATTGTGGTTTCTGACCCTTACCCAACGGTTACTGCCCAGGCTGCGGACCTGATTCTACCCACCGCCATGTGGGTCGAAAAAGAAGGTGCCTACGGTAACGCCGAACGCCGGACACAGTTCTGGTATCAGCAGGTTGCTCCTCAAGGTGACGCTAAATCTGACCTGTGGCAGCTGATGGAATTCTCCAAACGCTTCAAGGTGGAAGAAGTATGGTCCGATGAGCTGCTGGCCAAATCTCCTGAGCTGAAGGGTAAAACACTTTTCGACGTGCTTTATGCCAATGGTCAGGCTGATCAATACAGTCTGGATGAAATTCCTGCTGACCGACGGAACGACGAAAGTCGTGATTTTGGTTTTTATGTTCAGAAGGGCCTGTTTGAGGAATACGCCATCTTTGGTCGCGGCAAAGCCCATGACCTCGCGCCTTTCGACCTTTATCACCAGTCCCGTGGACTCCGCTGGCCTGTGGTTGATGGCAAGGAAACCCTGTGGCGCTATCGCGAAGGCTACGACCCTTATGTTAAGGCCGGAGAAGAAGTCAGTTTCTATGGCAAACCAGACGGCAAAGCCTGGCTGTTTGCCCTGCCCTACGAGCCGCCACACGAAAGCCCGGACGAAGAATATGACCTCTGGCTTTCCACAGGTCGTGTGCTGGAACACTGGCATTCTGGCTCAATGACACGGCGTGTACCTGAGCTTTATCGCGCATTCCCGGACGCTGTTGTTTATATGCACCCTGACGATGCCAAGTCCCGTGGCCTGCGCCGGGGAATGGAAGCGAAGATAGTGAGCAGATATGGCGACGTCCGCACTCGTGTGGAAACCAGGGGCCGTAATACGCCACCGAAAGGTCTGGTATTTATGCCGTTCTTCGATGCGGGCCAGCTGGTCAATAAACTGATTATTGACGCTACCGATCCGTTATCGAAAGAGACGGACTACAAAAAGACAGCGGTCAAAATTGTTAGAACCTGAAGCAGCCAACAGCCCTGAGCCATGAAAAGCCTTGAGCAATAAAGAACTATGAGCAAGAACAAACCCAGCCAGCATGACAGCCGAACAGTAAGCCGGCGTCGTTTTATTGCAGGAACAGCGCAGGCCGCCTGTGCTGTCAGCCTGCTGGGTTTGGGACTGACCTGGGTAGCAGAAAAATCCAGTTCTCCCGACGCTCAGGCTCTGCGTCCACCGGGTGCACTGCCAGAAGATGATTTTCTGGCTTCCTGCCTGCGCTGCGGAATCTGTGTCAGGGACTGCCCCTACGATGTTCTGCAACTGGGAACGCCCGAAGGCCCGGTGGCCTCAGGAACCCCTTACTTTGATGCCAGGGAAAACCCCTGCCTGATGTGTGAGGACATTCCCTGTATCACTAATTGTCCCAGCGGCTCGCTTACACCGGAACTGTCCGATATTAACGATGCCCGTATGGGGCTTGCGGTTCTGATTGACCGGGAAAACTGTCTCAACCTGCAGGGGTTACGGTGTGATGTCTGTTACCGCGTATGTCCTCGCATTGATGAGGCCATCACGTTGCAGCTCAGCCGTAATACACGCACCAATGTTCACGCCATTTTCGAGCCGGTAGTCCATTCCGATGCCTGCACCGGTTGTGGCAAATGTGAACATGCCTGCGTACTGGAGGAAGCCGCCATTAAAGTGGTGCCCCACGAACTGGCACAGGGTGAACTGGGCAGCCACTACCGACTGGGCTGGAATGAAGAGGAGCGCACAGGAATCCGTCTTGTTCCCCGAAACCTTAAGCTACCCGCACATCGGCCCGTGGGAGAAGGTTCATGAGTTCCGCCACCACTCGAAGCAAATGGCAATCATGGCAATTTCTATTGCTGCGCCGGTTTTCCCAACTGCTGGTATTGGCCCTGTTCCTGATATCACCACTGGTGGTTCACTGGACGGGAGATACCCCCCTGATTATTGGAAATCTGTCGTCCAGCCTGACGCTGGGTGTGATTCCCATGAGTGATCCACTGGCCGTTCTGCAAAGTCTTCTGGCGGGTCATCCTATGGTTTTTCAAGGGTTATCTGGGGCTGGAATTGTCACCCTTCTCTATTCGCTGCTGGGTGGACGAAGCTTCTGCAGCTGGGTTTGCCCGGTCAACCCGATTACCGATCTGGCAGCCTGGCTCAGAAAGAGACTGAGTATCCGCAACAGCCATAAACTGTCCAGAAGCAGTCGCTACTGGATTCTGGCCATGGTACTGGTGCTGCCTCTGGTCACCGGGATGATGGTCTGGGAACTCTTCAACCCGATCAGCCAATTGGTCAGGGGGATTCTGTTTGGCATGGGCATGGGCTGGTATTTAATCGCGGGAATATTCCTGTTTGATTTTCTGATCAGTGCCCGTGGCTGGTGCGGCCACCTCTGCCCGCTGGGTGCATTCTACGGATTACTGGGGCGCATAAGCCCGGTGCAGGTTTGCGCCACTAAACGACAAGAGTGTGATGACTGCATGGATTGCTATGCCGTCTGCCCTGAACCGCAAATCCTCCCGCCGGCACTGAAAGAGCGTAAGGGAGAAAGCCCGGTATTGAACAAAAGCGACTGCACACGCTGCGGTCGTTGTATTGATGTCTGCGATAAGAATGTTTTTGAGTTTCAGGCATCCCTTAATCATCAAAATAATCAGCTGATTACGACGACCCGGAAAAAACCCCGGAGTTCTGACACTAATCTTCTGATACTGAAGAATGACTGACCAGGAAGGCGGAGATACTGCCATGAGCCACCCCATGACCATGAGAAACCTACTCTCACTGAGTAACTTTCGCTTTTTAAAAACGGCGACTAACGGACTGATAACGTTTATTTTTTCAGCTATAATCAGTGCCACTGCCATGGCTGAAACTGGCGGCATTGATTCCCTGAGAACCATTGACCTCTCAGTCCAGCCACCCGCAGAAGCCATGAAAAAAGTGCACGAAAGTGACACCACCTTTAACCGTGACTTTGTTGAACAGCCTCCCCTGATCCCCCATGACATCCGTGGTTACACCGTCAATAAGGATGTAAACACCTGTCTGCAATGCCATAGCTGGAAAAATGCCAGCAAATGGGGAGCCACCCGAATCAGTGTCACCCACTTCTACGACCGTGATGGTAAGCAGCGTGCAGATGTAGCTCCAAACCGTTATTTCTGTCTGCAATGCCATGTGGTTCAGACCGATACGGCACCGCTTCAAAAAAATAATTTTGAGCCGGTTGATTCCCTGAAGTAAGGAACGCTGGTAGATAAAGGTGAAGAATGATGAGTAAAGATTTTTTTCTGAAGCGCTACTGGAAAATGCTGACCACACCGGCCGGTAAAATTTCCATGGGGGTTGTTTTAGCTTTTGGCTTTGTTGCGGGCATTGTTTTCTGGGGTGGTTTCAACACCGGAATGGAGGCATCCAATACTGAGGAGTTCTGTATTGGTTGCCATGAAATGAAAGACAATGTCTATGAAGAATACAAAACGACCATTCACTATAATAATCGCTCAGGCGTAAGAGCCGTCTGTTCGGACTGTCATGTTCCCAAAGAGTGGACGCCCAAACTGGTTCGAAAAATCCAGGCCAGTAAAGAGGTGTGGGGTAAAATTACCGGTAAAATTGATACCCGGGATAAGTTTGTTACCCATCGTCGTGAAATGGCTGAGAGAGAATGGGCACGAATGAAGGCCAATGATTCACAGGAGTGTAGAAATTGTCACAACTTCGATTTCATGGATTTCTCTGAGCAGTCCTCCCGAGCCATGGAAAGTCACACTAAAGCTTTCCTGGGTACGAATAAACTACAGCCTACGGGTGAAACCTGTATTGACTGCCATATGGGTATTGCCCACGAACTCCCTAACATGAAAGGCGTTGAGGGCTGGTAAAACGCGCCCTCAGGAAAAGCAAGGAGAGAACAATGAGTACATTGGAGTCTATGATCTGGCATTTTCTTGGCTATGCAGCCATGCCTGCTATTTTCATTGGAGGGTTTATTGCCACTGCTTTGATTTTCTGTTTTTTGATGGATAAAGCGGGTAAATTCTAAAGTCGGTAATATAAGCGGAAGTCAGGCTTCCGCTCCCCCTCCCTTCCAACTTTCAAGTCAGCTTTAACATTCGGGCACTGCAAAGCAGCCTCAATCACTCTGATATTTAGATGACCATTAAATCCGTCAAATTCAGCAAAAAACATTTAAGCGATGCAGTAAGACTACATGCATTGAGCAAAATGGACATTTCCTGACCGCATAGATAATTTTGAAAAATTCGGGAAGTTAAATCACCGCTGGAAGAGCCGGAGGCTTATTAGAGGGCTTATTAGAAGACACCCTCAAAGGGCTATTATTGCGCGCCTCCTGAACCCGTTATCCTGTATGGAAGAGACACAGAAGAGACAACAGAAGAAACGGAGGAAATAACGATTTGAGTCGAGAAAAGCAGGGTGTTTTTTCGCCGTCAACAGAGTGTCGACACAAAAAGACATTGGTCGTTTTATACGCAGCTTTAATTAAGGGGAATCAGTAACTTAAAGAAGAAATATGGCGGTGAGGGAGGGATTCGAACCCTCGATACGGGTATAAGCCGTATACTCCCTTAGCAGGGGAGCGCCTTCAGCCTCTCGGCCACCTCACCTTATCAAAATGGCGCGCTCGGGAGGATTCGAACCTCCGACCGCCTGGTTCGTAGCCAGGTACTCTATCCAGCTGAGCTACGAGCGCGTTGTTGAAACGACGTGCAAGATATTGGAATCATTCTGATTCGTCAATCTTTTTAACTACTCTTTCTGTTGACTTGGCGCGCTCGGGAGGATTCGAACCTCCGACCGCCTGGTTCGTAGCCAGGTACTCTATCCAGCTGAGCTACGAGCGCCCTGCGTCAACGGAGCCAGACTATAGAGATTTCATTGGGGTGAGTCAAACTCGGTTTTTACTAATCGTTTAATATTCTTACCGGGGCTTTGCATGATTTTATGGAAACAGCGAAAACAATCGAAAAAGGTAGTTAGAAACTGCGATGATATAAAACTGGCCTGATAAGAGGACAACAGGTAATTCAGAGAGGAAATACAAAAATGACAGGCATAAAAAAACGGCAGATAAACTGCCGTTAATATGGCGCGCTCGGGAGGATTCGAACCTCCGACCGCCTGGTTCGTAGCCAGGTACTCTATCCAGCTGAGCTACGAGCGCGCAATGTTCCTGAATCAATACATCGCCTGTTTCGTAAGGTCCGTCTCAATTCAGTGGCGGGAATCATACATAAACCGATATTCTATGTACAGCGCCAAAAGAACAGAAAACAATCAAACGGTCTGGCTACTATATAAGCTTTCCCAACCATCGCTTTCTTATGAGCGCCATCTGCACTTTATTGAAAGGTTAACCCTCTGTTGGCAGCTCCCAATCAATAGGCTGAATACCGTTACAAGACAGATATTCATTAGCCCTGGAAAAAGGTTTGCTGCCAAAAAAGCCACGATAAGCCGAAAGTGGTGATGGGTGAACCGACTTCAACACGAAATGCTTCCGGGTATCAATGAATCGGCCTTTTTTCTGGGCATAGCTGCCCCAGAGGATAAAGACAACGTGCTCCCTTTTCTCATTCAGCATAGTGACAATCTGGTCGGTAAACGCTTCCCAGCCTCTTCCCTTGTGAGACGCTGCCTGCTTATGCTCCACTGTCAACACACTGTTAAGCAGCAACACACCCTGCCGGGCCCAGTGCTCAAGAAAACCATGGGGTGCCGGTGGAATCCCCAAGTCTGACTCCAGCTCTTTATACATATTAACCAGAGAGGGAGGAACCGCTATGTCCGGACGGACAGAAAAACTTAACCCATGAGCCTGACCCGGGCCATGATAGGGGTCCTGTCCGAGAATCACTACTTTAACCTGATCAAAGGGTGTCAGGTCCATCGCCCGGAAGTACTCTCCGCCATTGGGGTAAATCATTTTACCCCGGGCTTTTTCATCTTGTAGAAAGTTGCGCAGGCACTGCATGTACTCTTTATTAAATTCCCCCTGAAGCATGGCTTTCCAGGAAGGCTCCAATCTAATATCTGGCATTACCTGATCTATAACCTCGTATTCACAAATGACTTACCTTCAGGCGCAAAAGAGCGACGACACTTTCTCCCTACTGTCTGGCACAGGAAGGTCTCACCTATCCAGGAAAGCGTTAGAACCCATACCGACACATTATCGTCATCCCCGCGCAGGCGGGGATCCACTGCTCGAGATAGACTCCCACTCTCGAGATGGATTCCCGCCTTCGCGGGAAAGACGGCAGTGGTAGCAACCGGCATTTAAGACTTTTTGCGACAACCTCCTTCGCGAAAATGACGGCAGTATGGGTATCAGGGCTTAGCTGCACTAGCATCTGGCCTCTTACGCTGACAAATAACTTACCTCCAACAGCATAAAGAGCCGACTACACTCTCTGCCAATGGATGCACTCTAGCACAGGAATGCCTCACCAAATAACAACCATGGCCGCAGAGCCATCGTTATGGACTGTTCTCAATACCATGCGTGCTTTTAAAAAAAAGTTTAAAATATCATCTGTCGGCGCGGTCACCTTTCTTAGCCTTTTACTAACCAGTCAAGCCGTCATGGCAAAGCTGGAACGAAGGATGTCTATTGAAATAGATGCTAACACCGTTCACTTTGCAATTGCTGACGTTAATCACAAAACCGACAAAGTATACCGACATCTGGATTATGGCTCGCTGGAAGCCGGCTTTTACGATGATCTCGCAGCAAGCGATAACCGTTTCTTTAGTCGCTGTATGTTTAAAAAAGCCCAGAATCTTTTTCAAAAGCTTCGAACCCGGCAGGAACACTTTCGAGTAATTAAAGTCAGTGCCATTGCAACAGAAACGTTTAGGGAAGCACACAATGCTGAGGAGCTTGTTCAAAAGATACGACGTACAACCGGTATTCATATCAGAATTCTATCCCCTGAAGAAGAAGACAGAATGGACTTCTTTTCAGCCCTGACGACAACCAGTGATTCTGAAAATCCGGTGGTATGGAATATTGGTATAGAAAGCTTCCAACTGATTATTGTAGACCCGACTGGAGGTCCTTTTTCTCATAAAGGCGAGTTTGGCTCAGTAAACTTTATGGACTATCTAAAAGAAGTGGTTCAAAACAAACCCACAAGACCTTCAGCCTCTCTATCGCCAATATCCATTGAAGAAATTAATGCAGGGATAACCTTTGCCCGTTATCTTGCCCGCAAGACACCGCTCCTCATTCGTAGAAAACTGAAAAAAAACAAGTCACGGGTAACGGCAATAGGATCAGTATTCCAGGACAGCGTTGCGATTGATATTGCTGAGAATAGTAAAGTAGTAGATTCAGTCGTGGTAGAGCAATTTATCAGGGAACATGAACCAGACAACTTCAGCCGCATCTCCGACGATAAATCCAGCGACACAAGTCTCGCCAATGCTATATTGGTGTTTGGCTTCATGGAGGAGTTGGGAATAAAAAAACTGTATATTTCAGATCACAAAAGCACACTGGGCATGCTTGAATATCCTGTCCTCTGGCATTAACAACGCCATCCTTTTGCTTCCGGATCGCCTGTTAAATCAGACGATCCACTCTGACTATAGATATTTAATGGTAGATACCAAGCGTCAACTCAATCTGACGCTTAAGCATTGCTCTGAGCTTACGGAGATTATCCCCTTCAAAGCCGGCAATCAGGCCTTGATATTCAACATGAAGAATGACGCTGCCAAACAGCTCAGCATCAATATCAGCATGGTTAGAGCCAATTCTTGAGAAGAAGGCTTCGAGACTGTTCAGAAAAAATTTTTGATGACTGAAAGCGATGGGTCTGAGGTTTTCATTCCGTAGACACTCCTGCTGGAAAGCTCGTTCGGCAATCAGGTAATCGCAATGCTCTCGAAGCTGAACAAGCACATACTCAATAGCAAGATCAGCAATACGTTCAGCAAAAACCTGCCGACTACCAGAGTTCGATGGCTCAAGTTCACTCATGGCCATTTTCAGCATACTGTCCGACTCTTCCCAGTATGCCTTGAACTTCTCAGCCCCCATTTCAACAAAAAGTGTAAATGTGTCGGTAATCAGGTCGGTAATATCTTTGAAATAGTAGGTGGTTGCAGAGAGAGGAACATTGGCTTCTTTAGCAACAGCACGATGACGGACGCCCCGAACACCATCTCTAACAACGATTCTTAACGCCGCTTCAAGAATTGTCCGACGACGCTGTTCACTATTGGCACGACTGGTTTTACGCCCCTGGTATTTCAACGCCATACCACTGGTGTGCTTTCCAGAATCCTTCGTATCTTCTGATGGGGAATCCATTGTTGAAACCATATTAAAACTGCCTTACAGTTGCCTGATTGTTTTATAGCGTTCGTCCAGTACCATCGCTTGAACATGCATCTTAGTACAGAAATAAATCATCCGTCTAAAACCTGCCCCGCAACTATTCAGGAGCGCCGGGCTGCCATACCTGGCAGTTTTTCCCTGGCTCATTATCAATGAGCGGTTGGACAGAGCGGCTGACAATCCCCTGACTTCACCAGCAAAGCGCATCAACTCAAATTCAGGTTTCACCCCTCAGATACCCGATGAGCAGGCTTAACCTGCTCATGCCATAGTTCCTGAAAAACCAGCATCCCAGAGAGCGCCTGAGATAAGGCCATATCAGCCAATACTGCCATATAACAACAGATCCTCGTATACCCGATGTAAACGATAACCTGCATCGTCATATGGAATATCTCGCCAACACCACCTTATATACAGCTCCCCCTGCGGTATCAATTCTGTTGAGGACGCATATGTGGGAACAAAAGCACATCCCTGATCGAAGGCGCATCCGTAAACAGCATTACCAGCCGATCAATACCAATACCCTCACCGGCTGTTGGTGGCAGCCCGTATTCAAGTGCATTGATGTAGTCCGCATCGTAATGCATTGCCTCATCATCCCCGGCATCCTTCTCGGCTACCTGTTGTCTGAAACGCTCTGCCTGATCCTCAGAGTCATTCAACTCAGAGAAGCCATTAGCGATTTCGCGACCCCCCACGAAGAACTCAAAACGTTCGGTAACAAATGGGTTGTCGTCATTTTTACGGGACAGAGGTGAAACTTCAGTCGGATAATCCGTAATAAAGGTTGGGTTCAGCAGGTGATGCTCAACCGTCTTATCAAAGATTTCCATCTGAACTTTTCCAAGCCCCCAGATCGACTTCACAACGATGCCCAGCTTCCCGGCAACCTGAGTCGCAGACTCCAGGTTATCAATATCCGAGGCATCAAGATCCGGGTTAAACTGCAAGATAGACTCGAAAACTGACATCCGCGCAAACGGCTTGCCAACATCAATCATCTGCCCCTGGTACTCGAACTCAGTTTTACCCAGAACATCCTCCGCCAGCTTTTTAAGCATGGCTTCGGTATGATCCATCATGTCGGTGTAATCCGCATAAGCCTGATAGAATTCAATCATCGTGAATTCCGGGTTATGTCTTGTAGACAGTCCTTCATTGCGGAAGTTCCGGTTAATCTCAAATACCCGCTCAAAACCACCGACGACAACACGCTTCAGATAAAGTTCCGGAGCAATACGCAGGTACATGTCGATATTAAGCGCATTGTGATGGGTGACGAAGGGTCTGGCCGCAGCACCACCGGGAATCACCTGAAGCATCGGGGTTTCCACTTCCATAAAGTCCTGATCCAGGAAGTAGTTGCGGATACCCTGAATAATTCTGGAACGAATGCGGAACGTTTCCCGGGACTGTTCGCTGGTAATAAGATCCACATAACGCTGACGATAACGCTGCTCAGTATCCGTCAGCCCTTTATGCTTCTCAGGCAGTGGCCGCAGTGATTTGGTCAGCAGCTGAACCGCCTCCATATCAACATAAAGGTCACCTTTTCCGGAGCGCTGAACCGTACCTTCCACACCGATGATATCGCCCAGATCCCAGGTCTTGATCGTATCCAGGGTCTCTTGTGGCAGCTGCTTGCGATTAACATACAGCTGAATGCGGCCAGACATATCCTGCAGTTCCATGAAAGCGCCACGGTTCAGCATGATACGGCCAGCCACTTTCACCGGGTGTTTCAAGGCTTCCAGAGACGCTTTATCATGATCCCTGAATTGCTCCTGCAGGTTACCGCCAAGGGCATCACGGCGGAATTTGTTAGGAAAAGCCACTCCCCTGGCACGGACGGCTGCCAGCTTTTCCCGACGCAGGGCTACCAGTCGATTCTCTTCCCGGGCCTCAGCGGCTTTATTTTCCAATACCTGCTCAGCCAACAACTGCTGACCCGATAGATGTTCTTCAGACATAAGATGATTTTCCAGTACCGGATGGCAGCAACCATCCGGAGTGATTCGATTACAGCCCTTTTTTCAGGCTTGCTTCAATAAACTTGTTCAGGTCGCCATCCAGCACGGACTGGGTGTTACGGGTTTCAATACCCGTGCGCAGATCCTTGATTCGAGAGTCATCCAGTACATAAGAACGAATCTGGCTACCCCAACCGATATCTGACTTGGTCTCTTCCATAGCCTGTGACTCTGCCAGTCTTTTCTGCATTTCCATCTCATACAGCTTGGCTTTCAACTGCTGCATGGCCTTATCTTTATTCTGGTGCTGAGATCGCTGGTTCTGACACTGAACAACAATACCGCTCGGTGCGTGGGTAATACGAACGGCAGAATCGGTGGTGTTGACGTGCTGTCCACCTGCGCCACTGGAGCGATAGGTATCGATGCGCAAATCTGACGGATTGATTTCTATATCAATATTGTCATCAATCTCCGGAGCAACAAACACCGAGGCAAAAGAGGTATGACGCCGGTTACCCGAATCAAAAGGAGACTTGCGAACCAGCCGGTGAACCCCGATTTCGGTTCTCAACCAGCCAAAAGCATAATCCCCGATAAACTGAACGGTTGCCGACTTGATACCCGCCACTTCACCGGCAGAAACTTCGACAATTTCAGTTTTAAAGCCATTCGCCTCACCCCAGCGCAAATACATTCTCAGCAGTATGTTGGCCCAATCCTGAGCCTCGGTACCGCCAGAACCTGACTGAATATCCACAAAGGCATTATTAGGATCCATCTCACCGGAAAACATACGACGAAATTCTAGCACTTCCAGTTTCCGGGTGAGTTCATCCAGCTCATCAACAACACCCTGAACACCGTCTGCGTCCTCTTCTTCTACGGACATTTCCAACAGTTCTGCAGAATCAACCAGACCACCGGTCAGTTCGTCGATGGTGCTGACAATGGCCTCCAGCGTGGAGCGTTCCTTACCCAGTTTCTGGGCATACACGGGATCATTCCAGACGTTTGGGTCTTCCAGCTCCCGCTCTACTTCCTGCAACCGCTCACTTTTTTGGGCGTAGTCAAAGATACCCCCTAAGCACGTCCGTACGCGCCGTCAGGTCCTTGATACGCTCCTTAATGGGATTGACTTCAAACATTGCCCTATATCACTCACTTTTGTCGGGCGCACGAGCGCCACCATTAAAGACAGAATAAATCCCGCTCAGGCTGACCTGTCAGAAGGTTCCGGGGGAAGGAAAATACAGCCTGAAGCTGTTTTGAAGCTGATTGGGACAGCTTCCCGAACTACAACTCAACGATTCTATATCAATAAGCCAACCGTTGGAATTACCGAGTCCAGGGGGTATTTTTGTCTAATGACAGTTAGAGGGTCCGCGACAGATTCAGATATCCACGATAATCGCTCAACCCATGGTTTATTCAACCGAATTCAAATACTTGTTTAATTGCACGCTACACATAGCAATATCTGATAACTTTTCAGAGATTGCTGCTAAGGCCAAGAAAGCAAATCAACGGTGACAACCGATTCACCATCCGAGCTTTGGCACTGTTCTGCAATTTGTCGACAACGCTCTTGTCCCCGTTGACACTTTGCTGCAAACGAGTCGTCGCTTGAATAGGACAATCTATTTGTTTCAAAAGTTGAAAGCAATAAACCTACATAAAAGAGAGCAATATTCCCTCCCAAACTCAGAATAGTCCTCCATGACAGATGTCGCCCCTCGAGATACTCCTGACATAACTCACCTCCATCAGCGAGTATTCCCATAACAGAAAAGGCTGCTACGCTATGCCCTGCCCACTGAGCAGACTGTCCGGAAATCCCTGCGCCATAACCATAAAGGAACCCACTCCCAATATTCACAAACGAAATCACCCAACTCCGATCCATAACACCCAATACTCCGCATAATAAGTTATCAATTCACAGACCATAAAACACAAAGTAGGACAGCCTCTGAAGCAGTGCCCGATCAAACAGGAACATCACCATGCCTGCGAAGGCTAAAGACGCGTTCCCTGTCAAAACTGCAATATCTCTGGAGGATAGCCATTGGCTCTCTCGATACTGAAGATACAAACTTTTAATACCACTAATAATGCCGAAAGTACCGCATGCAACAACACCAGGGCCTCGATACATACCCGGAGAATAATCGTTAACTGATGACAAGTAACCAACAGAAAAAGATACAACACCAAGATCTTGAAGCATCACCCCCCAAACTCTAAAGAAATACTGGCTGTTCATCTATATAAGTAGCTTGAGACAAAAGAGTTGCCTTTTAGTTTCAGATTATCTGAATTAAATCCTGCCAAAGCGAACTACGCATCTACTGGTTCTTCAGTTACAATTCACCATTTTTCCAGACACCGTACCACTCTTAATCTCTGAGCCAACTGTATAATGCCTAACCTTAATCTCTCAGCACTGGTCGCCGATATCGGTGGCACCAATGCCCGCTTTGCCCTGAGTCAGGATGGTCAGATAAAAGCGGATTCTATTGAAGTACTGGCCTGCAATGACTTTGACAACCTGGATCATGCAGTACAGCACTATTTAAGCAATCAGTTAAGCAATCAGTTAAGCAATCAGCAAATTGACGTCGATCACGCCTGCCTGGCCTTTGCCTGCCCGGTCAATACTCAGCAGATCAAAATGACCAATAACCACTGGGCGTTTGATAAGACTGAAATGAAAGGCACGTTGAAGCTCCAGTCGTTCAAAGTGATTAACGATTTCACCGCCCAGGCACTGGCACTGCCAGCACTTCCGGAAAGCTCCCTGCTCAAAGTCGGGGGTGGTGAAGCGGTTGAAAGCGCCAGCAAACTGATTATTGGTCCGGGCACCGGCCTTGGTGTAGCCGCACTTAAAAAGGTGGGGGACCACTGGCTGCCTCTGCCCGGTGAAGGTGGGCACGCCGCATTTTCTCCGGTATCCACTCTGGACAGTGAAATCCTCCCCATTCTCCAGCAGAAGCTGGGCTACGTTTCCTGGGAATCTGTACTCTGCGGCTCTGGTCTGGAGCTGTTGTTTGAAGCTCACAGCATTCTGTCTGGTCAACCGCAGGCGCTGAAAAACCACGAAATTACAGCACAGGCACTGAATGGCGAGCCCCTGGCCAGACAGACCCTGCAACATTTCTGTGAACTGCTCGGAAGGGCGGCCAGTAATGCGGCGTTGACCACAGGTGCCCAGGGCGGTGTTTATATTGCCGGCGGCATCATTCCACGTTTCCCGGACTTTTTTGCCCAGTCGGACTTCCGAAAGTCATTTGAGATTAATGACAAGATGGCAGGCTATCTGACAGCGATACCAACCAGCCTGGTTATTCATGATAACCCGGGCTTAACCGGTGCCTGTGAAGCACTGAACAATCCATTCATTCAGTAACCATTACAGACACACTGAGCTTCATAAGTATTCTCGTTTATGAAGCTCATTACTGTAAGCCCATTAAAAAACCTGACCAGTAGCTATAGAAAATAAAAACGCATTATCCGCTTACCATTAAATCAGTCCTATTCATTCACACTCCTATTCATTCACACTCCTATTCATTCACACTCCTATTCATTCACACTCCTATTCATTCACACTCCTATTCATTCACACTCCTATTCATTCACACTCCTATTCATTCACACTCCTATTC
>NZ_JAVRMB020000387.1:0-7391 GCF_031844845.1 Endozoicomonas sp. | reverse complement strand
GCCGGTGGCCATGAAGAAAGAGTGGCAGCATCATATGAACGACTACCTTGAGCGTCGTGAAGCTCTGGTTGGTCTGGTTCTGCTGATGGATATTCGCCATCCAATGAAAGAGTTTGACCAGATGATGCTGAATTGGAGTGTAAGTGCTAACTTACCTCTGCACATCCTGCTGACCAAGGCAGACAAGCTTAACCAGGGAGCAGCAAAGCAGGAACTGAATAAGCTGAAACAGAACCTGATCCGATTTCCACTGGTGAGTGTTCAGCTGTTCTCATCCCTCAAGAAGACCGGAGTGGATCAGCTGGCCATGAAGCTGGACGAGTGGCTACTCGCTCCGGAGCCTGATGTTGAGGAAGAGGATGACGTTGATTCAGAAGAATAGGCTCTGAAGCATTTTCCGGAATAGCTTCCCTGTATCTTGAGACTCCAGACCCGTGTAGAAGTCGTGCTAAACACCCTTCGTCCGTTCACCCTGAGCGCCCTTCGACTTCGCTCAGGGTGAACGGATATCCCAGTACATGGTTTCATTGAAATTGACCGGTGACGCAGGTTGGGTCGAGCGAATGCGAGCCCCAACAAACGATCTGCAATCATCGGTAAAAGTGTTGGGGCTCCCAACCTACATCAGTCCATGTTCAGCCATAGACAGTATCTCTCCCTGCCCTACGATCATATGATCCAGAACCTGAATATCCACCAGTTGCAATGCCTCTTTCAGCGTTTGGGTAATGCGGATATCTGCCTGACTGGGTTCCGGGTCTCCGGATGGATGGTTGTGACACAGAATCAGTGATGCCGCATTGAGAAGCAATGCCTGTTTTACCACCTCTCTGGGGTGAACTGTAGCGGCATTTAATGTGCCCTGGAACAGGGTTTCCAGGGCGATGATCCGGTGGCGGGTATCCAGAAAAAGACAGGCAAACTCCTCTCTCTGAAGACCCTGAAAATGCAGTTGTAAATACTCTCGGGTGGATTTTGGGCTGGTAATAATATCGGACTGTGCCACTTTCTGGCGGAGAACTCGTCGGCACAGTTCCAGAATGGCACTGAGCTGTGTGGCTTTGGCGGGTCCAAGTCCTTTAATAGCTATTAGCTGCTGATGCTGGGCCGTTAGCAGTTTTTCCAATCCATTAAATTGCTCAAGCAGCTGGTCGGCCAGTTCCATCACGTTTACACCCTGACAGCCGGTTCTTAACAGTAGTGCCAGCAACTCCGGTTCGGTCAGTGCTGCTGGCCCCATGGCCAGCATCTTTTCTCTGGGAAGCAAAGTATTACTCCAGCGTTGTGCTCTCATCAGATAGTTATATCCGTTAGCTATTCACTGTTATGATGGAGCTGATTTATGGTGAGTAGCTCATGACTATTCAATCAAGCGATTCATGACTGTTTATAGGGTTCATGACTGTTTATAGGGTTCATGACTGTTTATAGGGTTCATGACTGTTTATAGGGTTCATGACTGCTCAGACAAAGAATTGCCGGTTTAATTCCCTGAGGAAATTTGCAACCTATGCAACAGCTAAGCAACAAACGCGTTGTTCTTGGTGTCACCGGAGGCATTGCTGCCTATAAGAGTGCAGAGCTGGTTCGGCTGCTGACTAAGCTGGGCGCCGATGTGCGTGTGGTAATGACCCGTGCAGCCTGTGAGTTTATTACACCATTAACCCTGCAGGCTCTGTCCCATAATCCGGTTCATCTGGATCTGCTGGATACCAAAGCTGAAGCGGCAATGGGGCATATTGAGCTGGCTCGCTGGGCTGATGTGGTTCTGGTTGCACCGGCCACCGCTGACTTTATTGCCAGGTTGGCTGGAGGGCATGCGGATGACCTGTTAACCACATTGTGTCTGGCCACCAGTGCCCCTATTTGCCTCGCGCCGGCCATGAATCAGGGAATGTGGCGGGACAGTGTCACCCAGCAAAACTGTGAAGAACTGCTGGAGCGCAATATAAAGCTGTTTGGTCCCGGCGATGGCAGTCAGGCCTGTGGTGATATTGGCCCGGGCCGAATGCTTGACCCTGAGCTGATTGTGGAAAAAACATCGGTGCTGTTTACCCATGATATTCTCACCGGGCTGAACGTATTGATTACGGCGGGCGGCACCCGTGAAGACATTGATCCGGTTCGCTACATTTCCAACCACAGTTCCGGAAAGATGGGTTATGCCATTGCAGAGGCCGCTGTTGAAGCGGGCGCTACGGTTACCATAGTCAGCGGGCCTGTTAATCTGGATACACCGGATCGGGTGAAGCGGGTTGATGTGGTCAGTGCCCGAGACATGCATCAGGCGGTTCATGATCAGATGGAATCTGTTGATATTTTCATTGGCTGTGCCGCTGTCAGTGATTATCGACCGGCTGAGATAGCAAAAGAAAAAATCAAAAAAGATCCTGAAAATGGCAGTGAAACACTGGAAATAAAACTGGTTCGTAATCCTGATATTATTGCCTCTGTTACTGGTCTGGACACACCGCCCTTTGTGGTGGGTTTCGCCGCAGAAACACACAATGTGCTTGGCTATGCTGCGGATAAAATGCGCAGAAAGAAAATGAACCTGGTGGTGGCCAATGATGTTGCTGATCGTGATATTGGTTTCAGCAGCGACAGTAATGAAGTGACCGTTATTGGTGAAGAGCTGGAAGAGCCGTTACCAAGAGCCTCGAAAAAAGTGGTATCACGCAAACTGTTGCAAATTGTTGCCCGGCGTTTCAGAAAATGGAAACACCTGCAGTCAACCACTGAGACTACTGAGCAGCCTTGAGCGGAAAATGCCGCTCTCACCGAATTTCGAAAATGGCGCATAGTTTCAGAGAGCGGCATTTTCATGGTAAAGAAACAGGGAGTTACACGACATGAGAACACTAAAGACCCGTATTCTGGATCCGCGGCTGGGCACTGAGTTTCCGTTGCCAGAGCATGCAACAGAAGGTTCTGCCGGTATAGATCTTCGTGCCTGTCTTGATGAGCCTCTCACGCTGGAACCCGGCCAGACGCAGCTGTTACCTACCGGTATGGCTATCCATCTTGACGACCCGGCGCTGGCCGCCATGATTCTTCCTCGCTCCGGGCTTGGCCACAAACATGGCATTGTGCTGGGCAACCTGGTGGGGTTGATCGACTCCGATTACCAGGGACAGCTGATGGTATCCTGCTGGAACCGGGGAAATACCACCTTCACCATCCAGCCCGGTGAGCGTATTGCTCAGTTGATTCTGGTGCCGGTGGTTCAGGCGAAGCTGGAGATTGTTGAGAGCTTTGAGGAAAGTGACCGTGGTGCTGGTGGGTTTGGGCATTCCGGAACCCATTGATTGTCATTAATTAACACGACTCATGTCTTTCAAATGGCGGTAGGGGGAAGAAGAGCGGAAGAAGAGCGGAAGAAGAGCGGAAGAAGAGCGGAAGAAGAGCGGAAGAAGAGCGGAAGAAGAGCGGAAGAAGAGCGGAAGAAGAACGTTCAACCTAAATGCAGCAGTTGAATTCAGGTTCAATTGCTGGGTTAGGGATTATGGTTGGTGTGATTTTTCAGTAGCATCCACCACGGGGAGCAGTAATCTTTTTGGCACTATGTTTCATCAGGAAATTTTCCATATGCTGACGCCCGCGTTCATAATCCTTGCCTGTGCTCTGTCTTTCCTTACCACGCAATTGGTCGAAGGTTTCTAAGAGTGGTTGAATGGTAGTGAGGTTATGTTTTAACAACCACTCTGCCATTAAGTCATTACCATCGGTAACCAATCGAGGCAACGCCATATCTGCGAATTGCTTTAATCCTTTAACAGAGGCACCTCCGTGCTTTACCAGCCACTCAGCTGGCTGGTGGCCATATACTTTTTCATGGCTTTCTTTTCCGTCCAATCCATCATTAACATAATTGACTAACGCCAAGGTTGCTGCCTCTGGGAGTTGTTTAGCCCCGTGATTCTTGATAAGCCAGTCACCTACCCTGATATTGTAATGACTGATAGCCTTCTTGAACTCATCCTGAACCTCTAGTCTTGCTCCCATTTTGATCAGCCATTCGGCGTTGGCAAGATAACCACATTTGAGTGCTTTGCACAGGGTAGTATTATCAAGCAGGCTCACAATAGTATCCTTGCTCGCCCCATTTGCTAATAGCCAGTCAGCTCTTTCCGCCATATCAATAAAACCATCACCGACAACTTTTGCCAGTATCTTATTCATTTTATCAGTGTAAGTGGTGATGTTTACACCATTATCCCGTAGCCATTGTGCCAGTAGCCATTGTGCACTTTTGGTATACCCTTTTTTCATCGATTGTTGGAAAAGGTCTTTAGCGAGCTTGATTGTTAAGCTTGTTAGTTGTTTTAATTTCTGAATAAGTTGATCATCTGATTGCCGTCTTTCTCCTGCCTGTCGGACCTCATGCAGTAGTTGATGCTCGACCCACGGGTTAAGGATCCAGTCTTCCATGGCTAAAAAATCCTGGTCAATCTGTTTTCTCAGGGCAGTATTGGCGATACATTCATCACTTTGTGGTTCAGACTCGTGATCAGTGGTAATAAAAACGCTTTGCTCAATATTTTGTTTGTGGGTACGACTTGAATCTTTGGGATTTAGATGGACATTTTGTAACGCCCCGGAATTATGTGCTGGCGATCTTGTGAATTCTGGTTGATGGCTAACGGAAATCCTGGGATGTGGTGTTAATGGCGAAGTACTCCGTGAATTGTTAGCAGCTGAACCAGATTGATCTAGTGGATCATGCGGGATGTAATTAGATTCTGTGTGGAGTCTGACCTGGCGATTATAGGGGTAGTGCCTCTGGGGTTCTCGCCAGCCTTGGCCGTGTCCTTCTGTTCCTCCTTGCCAGACTTGGCCGTGTCGTTCTCTTCGCCATGATGTACCTTGGTGCCAATTACTATGGCCATAATAGTTCATAGAAAAACGCTCTATTTAATTTTGATTTTCCAGAAAATCGTCCAGACGTATAATACCCGACAGGTATTGACAGCAAGCAGATGAATAAGTTCAGATTTCCGGTTGCGGCGTTATAATCGAAGCAAGCGCAGAGCAATGATACGCTGTTTGATTCTGACAGGAATAACCACCATCATGCCTGTCAACAGGCCAGATAATTGCCCAATAATCACATAAGTCCCGCAGGAGGAGTAATGGATAAGCCTGCTTTGTCCTCTCAGGAAATCGCCACCGTTCTGACCGAGGCCTTGCCCTATTTGCAACGCTACGCCGGTAAAACCGTGGTCGTTAAATATGGTGGCAACGCCATGGAGAATGACGAACTGAAGAACAGCTTTGCACAGGGTGTTGTCTTGCTGAAGGCCGTAGGTATCAACCCTGTGGTGGTTCATGGTGGTGGTCCACAGATTGGTGACATGCTTAAGCGCCTGAACATCGAGAGTCGTTTTGTTCAGGGGATGAGGGTTACCGATGCCAGTACGATGGATGTCGTACAAATGGTTCTGGGAGGGTTGGTTAACAAGGAAATTGTTACGCTGATCAATAACAATGGTGGTCGTGCCATTGGCATCACCGGTAAAGACGGTCGATTTATTCGGGCGAAGCGACTGGTGGTAACAGAACATACACCGGAAATGACCGCCCGGGAAATTATTGATATTGGTCAGGTGGGCGAAGTGGAATCCATCGATACGGATATCATTACCATGCTGCAAAATTCCGACTTCATTCCTGTTGTCGCGCCTATTGGGGTTGATAATGAAGGTGCTTCCTATAATATCAACGCCGACCTGGTGGCGGGTCGTCTGGCTGAAGCGCTGGCGGCGGAAAAACTGCTGCTGTTAACCAACACCGCAGGGCTGCTGGATAAGGATGAAAATCTGTTAACCGGGCTGAATTCAGAACAGGTTGAAGGATTAATTGCGGATGGAACTATTTATGGCGGCATGCTTCCCAAGATACAATGCGCGCTTAATGCCGTGAAAGGTGGTGTGAAAACAGTTCACATCATTGACGGCCGGGTGCCTCATGCCGTTCTGCTGGAACTGTTAACCGACCGGGGCGTGGGCACCCTTATCACCGAAGATAGTGTGTAGTACTCAGAATGGATATGTCTCAGAAAATTTCTCGCAAACAGCAGATTCTGGAAGCCCTGGCTCATATGCTGGAGACGGCTCCGGGCACCCGGATTACCACCTCGGCCCTGGCCAGAGAGGTGGGTGTTTCGGAAGCGGCCCTATACCGGCACTTCCCCAGCAAAGCCAAAATGTTTGAAGGGCTGATAGAGTTTATTGAGGAAACCTTGTTTACCCGGATCACCCTGATTCTATCAGAAGAGCAAAAGGTGGCTTCACGTTGTGAAAAGATACTGCTGTTGCTGATTGGCTTCTGTGAGAAGAATCCGGGGCTGACACGCATTTTGACGGGAGATGCATTGGCTGGAGAACCCGAGCGCCTGCGCCAGCGTGTTGCCCAGTTGTTTGACCGTCTGGAGACGCAACTCAAGCAGACCCTTCGGGAATCAGAAATCAAAGAAGGCGTCAGAACCCGTATGACGGTGAGCGTGACAGCAAACCTGATGCTGTCTGCAGCAGAGGGTCGAATCGCCCAGTATGTGCGAAGTGAGTTCAAGCGCAAGCCTGCAGAAAACTGGTCTGACCAGTGGGTAATGCTGTCTGAAGCGGCTTTTCGTTGATAATGTTGATGTTGGCACCGCGTTCTTGTTTTGAACGTGGTGTTCATGTACTGAAAGTTATCATTGGGTTTTAGGGCTCAGTTCAAGTTATGTGTTGTTGAGCTCAATGAATCGAAATCTGATCTAAAAAACCTTCGAGTGAGAACGTATAAGTCTTTAGATAACGCTTCCAATCCAGATAGCGCTGCAAATACTTGGTGGCAACACCTTTGAAGAAGCCATCAATCCATCGCTTCAACTCACTGTGGCAGGCGTTCACTGTCTGGATATGATAAGTACCTTCTTTTACTCTCTGGCCAGCACTACTCACCAGTATTTTTGCTGTCAGGCTTAGCTTATCTGCCAGACTTTCATGAGCCAGGTGTGCATCAATACACAAAGTGCTGCCTGCAAGAATCTGACCTTCAGGTTGTGACACCAGATCTTCAGTACTGACCTTCTTCAGCACTGCATCAATGACATGACGCTCCCGATTACAGGCAACCATGACGGGAATCAGTGGGATACGTACTTTCTTTTCAGACCGCACATTGGCTGACTTTCTCTGTGTTCGTCGACCTCGTTTCCGTGGAGTTTCCAGCTTTCTATCTCCTTTATGGGACTCACGGAAAAAGGTTTCATCTTCTTCTGCAATACCGGATAACTGGCCGTATGAGTCATCTTTTACCAGCGCCATCAAACGGTGACGCAAGTGGAATGCTGTATCCAGCGATATGCCGCACCGCCTGGCGGCAGGTCGCAGTGTCGATTCGCCGTC